>CAYXVW010000169.1:0-6102 GCA_964468695.1 uncultured Balneolaceae bacterium
GCAATCATTTCATTAAGTTATGTCACTACCCATTGCTTAAGTTATTCCCTGAAATTTGGGTTTTCAATAATGTTCTAAACATAACGCGTTGAAGATTTACGGTATTTGCTGATTATATTTGATTCGTTAATCTTCTGCTTAATAATATCAGGATTAATCAGGTCTTCTGATACGGCTTGGGCCAGGCGAAAGGCAATGCGATCTTTTTGAGCGGGAATAAGCCCATGACCTAACAACGGCCTCCGCTTGGCTGGTTTAAAAAGCATGGTAATAGCTACCCAGTTAGTAAGGAAACCAATGAGTCCGCTCACGCTGACGATCTTTAAAAGTCCTTCAAATTGTAAAGGATAGTTGAAAAGAGAGGATGTAATGCCGTTAAAATCCCAGTAGAAGGAGAATCCAAACGTAAAGAGTAGCAAATAGGGAAATAGGGAAAGAATTGATAAAAGTACAGAACTGTAACGTTTCTTGGGAGGAGGTTTTAATACGGAGGCAGATCGTTTGGAAGAAGCGGTTAGACGATCTGCCTGACTATAACGTTTGATGATTTCCCACAGCCGGCGTCCCTGTTCCTTGCTCATTTCTTTCGCTTGACCAAGAGCATTACCGGTTTCTTTGTTGGATATATCGCTCATTTGTAAATATTAATTACCATAGGTGTGAGATATATACGTCAGGTGTTGCCAAGAGTTACATAACCGGGGTTACTCTAATCCGGAGAGGTAGAAATTTTCTTTTGTGGTCATGGTTTCTTTCTCTTCATCGGACTGATCGTCGTAACCGACCAGGTGAAGCAGTCCATGAACAAATATTCGCTTAAATTCCTGTTCTTTGGTTTCACTAAATTCTTTTGCCTGTTCAACGATCCGCGGAGCGCAGCAATAGAGGGTCCCTTCTATATGGTGAAAATCGTTGGGATTGCTATACCTAAAGGTAATAATATCCGTAATGTAATCGCGATCAAGATGTTCTTTATTTATATTGACGATTTCTTCTTCATCAACATATACCACTTCTATAAATTTAAAGGAAATATCTTCTTTACGACTTATTGCTTTTGTTAGATCCTCATAATCAGATTGGGAGAGGGGCAGTGAGGTTTCAGACTGATTAAATATCTGGATGTTAGCTTGCGTACCGGCCATCTTTCTTATTCCTCGTCAAAGGAAAAGCTGTCTTTATCGATAGATTCGGTAAGAGATAAAGCGACGGCACACATCATCAAGTCTTCGGGAAGTTTTGTGAAGTCACTGTTTAAGACGGCTTCACTTACATTTGAATATAAACTACAGCCGGCTCCCTGTTCAATAATTAATCCGGATGTACGGTCATTTTGTTTGCCAAAAAAGGTCACCTGCTTTAGCATATCACTGGCAATAAAAGCGGTACAGTTATGGAGCTGAAGGAACGTATTCTGAGCATAAACTGAAACCATATTGAGTTCCTTTCCATTAACGCTCATCCCTAAATGGATTTCCAGAGCCAGTTTCCGGCCTTCTTCCTTGTTTACAACCTCTAGGCGAAATACATCATTGCCAAGGGGTTTTGCCTCGGTTTCTAAAATCCGGGCAATTTCATCAATATTTTCTTTTGTAAATTGGTGAACCATGGGATTTATATATGTTCTACAGGTATCTTACAACTTTAATAAAAGATACGATACAGAGATCAAAATAAGAAATTTAACTGACATTATAACTCCTTAGTCTAGTTGAAATTGATCAAACTGCTTCTTGTTTTCCTCTTTGGAGGAGGGAAGCGAAATTTGGGCTGCGGTAATAGCATCGACCCGGTCAGCCAGATCCAATGCCCGTTGATCCTGTCCCGCCATAAAGTAGATCCGTTGTACAATGGTTAGATGACTAATAGCAGAGGAAATTTGCCGAGTGATATTTTCCCGTCGGGACGCAACGTTCTGGATTTCTTGCTCAATTGACTGTCGTTCCGCCATATCGGCATTCTGTTGCGCTTGATTGGCTTCTTCGTCCAGCCTGGTAAGTTCTTGCTGCATATCTTCAAACTCGTCCATAGCTCGTTCTAAGTTTTTCAGAAGCTGTTTTTCCGCATCTTGTGCAAGTCTTACAGCACTGCTGTCATTACCCACACTAGCATAATTATAGGCATAAAGTGTTATCGATTGTATATTATTACTATTTGGTCTAAATGGAAGATTTTCTTCTCCCCATTTGAGCCAATAGTTGGCGCTGTCTGGCTTACCAATTTCTTTATATTTGTTAGCTAGCTCTGTTATACTAAATTGATAATTTCGCAGCATACGACGGATATTTTCGTCGAAATAAGCGTCGGGATTATTCCATTCCCGGAAGCGGAATTTTTCCAGTCGTTTAGCGTGCTCAGAAGGATCAACCCAGCCGTAAGATCCATCTTCATGCCGTTGAGGAACCACTCGGAAAGCTTTACCCTCGAATCGAAAATAGGGTTGGAGGTTTAATTGGCTTTGTGATGAAACGGTATTGGAAAAGTAAACAGGGCGTAACCATTTATTATTTTTGAGAATATTTAAAATCACTTCATCCTGAACCTGTGTATAATAACGACGATTACCCTGCTGGTCCTGCCCGGCAGAACGTCCTTCGTAATACCAGGAAACTTCATCATCCAGCGAATCTACCGGAATACCAAATCCAATGCCTTTACTGTAAATTTCCAGGGAGGTATCAGGTTTAACGCCGATAGTTTCTTTGTAACTAGTATCCCCAGAGAAGGCACTTTGCAAAAGGTCTTTATTGACCGGGATAGAAATAGTATCCGGTTGATAAAGAGAGAGGCTGCTGGTCATTTCTTCAATTTCATCATCGCTGTAGGATATCGGGAGTGGAGGCGATTCATGGGACCACTGATCCCGCAGCTGTTTAATATACCAGCCGGTATTGAGGAGACTGAGGTTAACGACCCGTACATCCGTACGAACCCCCTCGACTTCCTGCAGATACCATAATGGGAAAGTGTCATTATCTCCATTGGTAAACAAAATGGAATTTGGGGCGGTAGACTGAAGCAGATTGTAGGCGTAGTCGGGAGCCACATACCGCTCGCTTCGGTCGTGATCATTAAAGTTCTGCAGGCCCATTAGTAGCGGTGAGGCACAGAATAGGACGGCTAAAATCCCGTACGCCGCTATTCGACTAGACTTAAGGTACTCCTTAACTAATTCAATTAATCCAATGCCGCCCATACCAATCCAAATAGAGAACGCAAAGAACGATCCCACGTAGGCGTAGTCACGTTCGCGGGGTTCCATGGGCGTCTGGTTCAGAAAGACGATAATCGCAAACCCCGTCATAATGAATAATACGAGCACAGATATCGCACGCTTCCAATCATTTTGGAAATGGAACAGCATTCCAAAGAGTCCTAATAGAAAAGGGATATAATAATAGCTGTTATGGGCAGGGTTATCTTCATTTTCCGTTTCTGTAAAGCCGCTCTGCCAGCTTGCATCTTGGATATCAGAATCGCGTCCAATAAAATTCCAGTTAAAATAGCGGATATACATATGATTGAGCTGATAGCTCAAAAAGTAATCCAGATCGCTGGAATATTGCCGGTACTGCTGTATATGTTGTGGATTGGTAGAATAGCGGCGGGGGAATAAGGTTTCTTCCTCCCGGTTAATGGTGCCCATCTCATTGTCATAAGTATTACCCGTTAATAGCGGGGTTTGACCATATTGTTCGCGTTCCAGGTAGCTGATAAACGCTTCCACCGTCTCAGGATCATTTTCATCAATGGGAGGATCAGCTATAGATCGAATAAAAATAAGTGCGTAGGACGAATAGCCAATCATAATCATAGTATAGCAGAGCACCACAATATTGGCTATGCGATAGTTATTTTTCTGGGTATAATAGAGTCCCCATGCCAGGGTCAGTATCACAAAAATGATAAACGTAATGGGACCAATTAAGCCGTAGCTGGCGTGCGTAATGCCCTCCATAATGGAAGGGATCAATTGTACGGTAAAGGGATAGATAACCAAAAAGGAGACTACTGCAATGGCAGCAGCGACAGAAAAGGAGACAATATTAAATTCCCTTTTCTTGAAATAGATAATAAGGGCGACAAAATACAGCGTCAGTAGGTTCAACAAGTGTATGCCGAGGGCGATACCAAAAAGGTAAGCAATAAGGATAAGCCAGCGTTCATTGTGGGGCTCTTCATGTTTTTCGGCCCAAACCAACGCCAGCCAAACGACTAAGGCGGTAAAGAACATCGATATTGCATAGACTTCTGCTTCAACGGCATTAAACCAGAAGGTATCGGTGACCCCGAACGTGAAGGCCCCGATCAGGGCGCCACCATACATCCCAATTTTTCCAATGACTTCCATCTGTTCGGGGTCTCCTTTCCATTCCCGAACCAGCCGAACCACAATCAAATACAGCAGCATGACGGTAAGAGCCGAGCTTAGCACGCTGATAAAATTAATGCTGGCTGCCACATATTCGGTGGGCATGAACATGGAAAAAATCCGGCCGGTAAGGGAGTAAAAGGGGGCTCCGGGTGGGTGATTCACCTGCAGGCCGTGGGCCACGGCGATAAACTCTCCGGCATCCCAGAAGCTGGCGGTGGGCGCCATGGTCATCAGGTAAAGGATCAACGAAGCTAAAAAGGTAAAAAGAGCTAAAGCCCGATTGGTTTTTCTATGGTTCGAAAACATTCGCAGCTGTATTAGTGATTGCTTTATAATGAATGATATAGGCAGGCAATAATAGCCATAGGTTCAATAGAATCAAAATATTTTGGCTGTTTTTAAGTTCCCGCCAATCTTCTACAACTATATTCACTAACGATAAGGCTTTGATAATATTTTTATGACCTCATTAGCTATGGTAATACGTAATTAATATTCTCATTGTTTGTGTTAAATATACTCACCAAAGAAAAATAAGCTATGAACCATACCATCATTAGAGAGTTGAACAGAAAAATGGTTGTAAACCCGTCATTTTTAATTTCTTTTGTAATAGTATTACTGACAATTACCGGGTGTGGAGATAGTGGTACAACAGCACCGGAAGATAATCCGTCAACAGTTACAGCCAATGAGGCGATGACAGCAGTAGTAGGAGTGATGCAGGATCGTAGTTTGGTTTTCCCTTCAAATAGCGTGTCAGCCAAAGAGGATTTCATAACATCTGCAAATTCTTTATCCAAAGACGCCTACCTTGCAGTTGATCTTGATGAAGAAGGCGAACGCCGGGTACATTTTGATATCGGTCCGGATGGACACATAATCCCCAAGGGAGAATGGCGTGATGCGAATCCCAATTATTGTGAAGAACAAAACCGTTTTATGAAGGCAGCTGTCAAAAGACTGCAATTCAAAATGTTTGCCGCTGCCGATGGTTATTTTGTTTTTGTACAGTATATCGATATAGCAACCGGTACGATTGAAAATCAGCGGGAAGGAGAAGCGGATACCCTGAAGGAAGCAATAAACGAAGCTTGGGATAAATTAGAAGTGGATATTAAATCTCCCGCGGGCCCATGCGGTGATTCCAAAGGAGTGACCCTGTATTTTAATTCCAGAATTCAAGAAGAGTACGATGACGTAACGATTATAGAACATGTAGAAACCGAAATTGCTCTGGAAGCCAGTGAGGAAGGAATATATGAGGGGAGTGGGCCAATCACGTATATAGAAATAACTACCTCTGTGGACGGAAGCTGTACATTTCCTGATGGTACTCTTAATATACACGAACTCGTTTTGAAAATAGAAGATGGGATTCCTACAGAAGAGACAGCTTTAGATATGGAATACGAAAATACTATAGTTGGGGGGAGTTGTACCGGTTCCGATGGAGAGTATGTTACCACATGGCCTTTCAACTATGTGGGAATGCATATGGATGAATGGTATTCTGAAGATGGACAGAGCTGGGATGGATTGATTATACGAGGCTGGGAAGCGGTACCAGGGGATGACAGCATTTTGGCACGAAAAGTTTATGATCGAACAGAAACCGTGGATAACGGGGGAGGAGTCAGCACAAATACTGAAAAAACAACTATAGAGATTAGAGAGTAATATTTGGGATTTAGTTGATCGAAGGTCTGATAGAATAGGCGATAATC
>CAYXVW010000170.1:0-6099 GCA_964468695.1 uncultured Balneolaceae bacterium
TTAAGTCCTTTCTCCCGGACTTTCTGTTCTACAAACGTTTTAACGGTTTCGTTTTCGGAGGCTATGAGCGTAAGCGCCCACAGGTTTTCATCCGTATTTTGTCCTTCCTCAATTTGCTGTATGTAATACTCCGCCTGAGAAAGGGCCTGCTGAACATTTTCAGTATGGTTTTCCGGGCCCTGAACCAGTTGAAGAAAGCCAAGAAGTATAAGGAGCCACATTGCGATGATAAGTATGAGTTAATGAGGACTTAACTAAAGATATAAAGAAATATCCCAAACTTATCGAAACATAAATTTATTTTAATGTGGCCGTACCTTTACTTCCCGGCTTTTAGAATGATTCATAAAGTGAACTGAATTTACCTAAACATTGCATTGAGCCCTAAAAGGATACAACTAAAACTGATATTGGTATAAGTTCTAAAAGGGAAATACCGTAAATGCTATTCCGGCTTGTCAAGAATAGGACTAACGTCAGAATCTGTACCAAAACCGGGGTTGTCAGGCTGGTCAGGCGTTACTTGCTCAGTTGCAGGCTGTTCGGGCTGCTGGGAAAGTCCTGAGTCGGTAACAGAAGAAGCACAACCGGCGAATAAAGCTACGATGAAAGTGAGAGCGACGAATTTTTTAATGAGAGATTTCATAATGAGTCCTTTTTATTATTTGATTGTAAGTTTTAATATAAAAGTGAAAATAAGCCATTGAGCCTGCTTCGAGATGTACACACAAGCCCCTTCATTTATACAAGAGTAATTTGCAAGCAATTTGTTACAAAAAAGTTTACTTTTTAAGTCATTTTCTTGCAAATCAGCATAAATATAGACTTAACTATATAACATAACTTTATATAAAACAACTATTTAGAGAAGAATTGGTTTTTAAGGAAGCCGGATTGTAATTTGGATGGTGTGCGAATAGTTATATATTCAAAATAGAAGAAACCGTTGATTGGGGACCTTTTTTTGCTAATAAGAAGCATATATCATTTTGAGTTTTTCCAAAGTCGATTATTCCGAAATTATTGATGCTCTTCAACAGAATCGAGAGGGAGAGGTAAACGATCTGTTGAAGGAACTTACTTACCGGTTACGGGACTACATGCGTGTGGTTCTGGATGCCAGTCAGGATGATAGGGAAGAATGTGTCCAGCGAGCGCTTACCATTGCATATGAGCAGATTATACAGGGAAACATCAAGGATGAGAAAAGGATATTTGCTTACCTGTTAAAGGTATGCCGCAACGAATACTTCACCCTTAAAAAAGAAAGCCGGCGATTGGAGTCTTTAGATAACCATGATTATGAACAGCAAGATAATTATGAGGGGCACTTTGTGGACCCCGGGGACCAGATCCAAAACTTAATGGATGAAGACCGGCAGAAAATTTTAGAGGCCTGTCTGGACAACCTAAAAGAAGAATATCGCGAGTTTATTGAATACCTGATGGAGCGGCCAAATATTTCTACGGAAGATGCAAGTAGGCATTTTGGGATTTCCCAAGCCAGTATGAGAACCCGGAAATCACGAATTTTAGAGCGTCTTCATTACTGTTTCCAACGGAAATGGAATAAATAGGTCATTGACTTTAATTATTCTCGACTTTTGGGAGTGCCTTTCTAAGAACTATTATATATACTTGTCTCTGTGATTAAAAGAAGTCGCTAAAAATTTTTCCCAGATATTTTTGCTTCTTATTCCCATTTCTCAGGGCTACCAATAGAAATCTATGATGATAATCCACGGGTTCGAAAAAAAGTTCATAGAGATTGAGAGAGTATTTGCATTTCACGCCTATATTTATATAGTTATGACTTAAAATTTTGAGAATGTTTTCGCTATAGGGATCATAACGGACCATTTACATTAATACTGATACAGATGAGTAAATAGATTGTTAAGACAAGCTTATCTTAACTTCAGGAAGGGATTAAATAGTAGATAGATATGGGAAATAAAGAACAAATGGAAGCATATTGGCGGGCCAATCTTCGCTATGTGGGAATTCTTTTGGGAATCTGGTTTCTGGTGTCATTTGTATTTGGCATTCTCTTGGCAGAACCTCTGAATACCATCCGGATGGGTGGATTTAAACTGGGGTTTTGGTTTGCTCACCAGGGATCTATCTATGTGTTTGTGATCCTGATTTTTGTTTATGTATGGCTCATGAACCGCCTTGACAGAAAGTATGGCGTACGAGAAGACTGACCTTTAACCCCGATTTTATAGCTTGCTTATGGATATCCAAACGTGGACATATTTACTGGTAGGGCTTACATTTCTGTTGTATATAGGTATTGCTATATGGGCCCGGGTGGGATCGACAAAGGATTTTTATATTGCCGGGAGTAAAGTCCATCCCCTGGCGAACGGAATGGCTACAGCTGCGGACTGGATGTCAGCGGCTTCGTTTATCTCGATGGCGGGACTCATTGCCTTTATGGGATATGATGGAGGGGTTTACCTTATGGGTTGGACCGGCGGATATGTACTTTTGGCCCTGTTATTGGCTCCTTACCTTAGAAAATTCGGAAAATTTACTGTTCCAGATTTTATTGGAGACCGTTACTACTCAAATGTAGCACGAACGGTAGCCGTTATTTGTGCGGTCATTGTTTCTTTTACCTATGTCGCGGGACAAATGAGAGGGGTGGGCGTTGTTTTTGCCCGTTTCCTTGAAGTATCAATCAATACGGGTGTGTATATTGGAATGATCGTGGTTTTCTTTTACGCCGTATTGGGAGGTATGAAGGGGATTACCTATACGCAGGTTGCCCAGTATTGTATCCTTATTTTTGCCTACATGGTCCCTGCCTTTTTTATTTCTTTTCAGCTAACGGGCAATGTGATACCCCAAATTGGATTTGGAGGCACTCTTGCCGACGGTTCGGGAACTTACCTATTAGAGAAGCTGAACCAACTGCATGTGGAGCTGGGTTTCGCAGAATATACGTCGGGGACAAAATCTACCATTGATGTTTTTGCTATTACTTTGGCGCTGATGGTGGGAACGGCAGGACTTCCCCACGTCA
This sequence comes from uncultured Balneolaceae bacterium, assembly GCA_964468695.1. Classification (GTDB taxonomy): domain Bacteria; phylum Bacteroidota; class Rhodothermia; order Balneolales; family Balneolaceae; genus Fodinibius. The sequence continues at coordinate 3,032 of CAYXVW010000170.1, forward strand.
TTGTTCGCTTTTTTACGGTTCCCAAAGTCCGGGATGCCCGGATGTCGGTAGGATATGCCCTTCTCTTTATTGCTATACTTTATACAACAGCACCGGCTATCTCCGCTTTTGCCAAGACAAATCTTATAGAAACTGTTTCTGAGGAAGAATATTCCGAAGTTCCGGCTTGGTTTCATAATTGGGAACAAACCGGTCTGTTAAGCTTTGATGACAAAAATGAAGACGGAAAGATTCAATATGTGGCTGATGAGGGAAGAAATGAGCTTACCATTGATCAGGATATTATGGTATTGGCAAATCCGGAGATAGCGAATTTGCCTAACTGGGTTATTGCATTAGTCGCAGCGGGAGGGCTGGCTGCGGCCCTTTCTACGGCTGCGGGTCTGTTGCTGGTTATTTCTACCAGTATATCGCATGATTTGATCAAGAAACAGATTATGCCTGAAATTACGGAAAAAGGAGAACTTATCTGGGCCCGGATAGCCGCCGGATTTGCAGTCGGGGTCGCGGGCTATTTTGGGATTAATCCTCCGGGCTTTGTAGCAGCAACCGTTGCCCTGGCTTTTGGACTGGCTGCTGCTTCTTTCTTCCCGGCTATCCTGTTAGGGATTTTTGACAAGCGAATGAATCGGCAGGGAGCGATCAGCGGAATGATAGTAGGAATGCTTTTAATGCTATTTTATATGATTAAATACAAACTGGGTGGTTTCGGCGGTGGTGTCGAAGAGGATTGGTGGTTCGGCATTTCTCCGGAAGGATTTGGCTCGGTAGCTATGATGGTTAATTTAGTGGTAGCTATAACCGTATCCAGAATGACTGAGGAGCCTCCTCAAAAAATCAGGGAGTTGGTAGATAAAATCCGATATCCTCAGGAGGCCGTGGAGGAGTAGGGAAATTGTTATAGCTCGAGCAAATCTCAGTATGCAATTTCTCCCCGGAAAAATGTAAGGATAAAAAGAAACGTAAAAAATTATGTAAAACTTGATTATCTCTCTGAATTATGTAACATACGGCTTAAAGGGAAATGAATAACTAATTACAATTGAATTGGCAAATATTATGAAGGAGCATACGATTAGTTCTTTTGAGGATTATGAAGAAGTTTATCAAAAAAGTATTGAGGAGCCAGAAAATTTTTGGGCTGATTATGCAAAGACTTTTGACTGGCATGAGCCTTGGGATAAGGTGCAGAGTGGCAGCTTTGAAGAAGGAAATGTTAAGTGGTTTGAAGGCGGTAAACTGAATATTGTTGAGAATTGCCTGGACCGTCATCTCGACGAGCGAGGGGATAAAACGGCCTTTATTTTTGAACCCAATCAGCCGGATGCCCTTAAGCGTACTATTACTTATGAAACACTTCACGAAGAAGTGTGTAAGTTTGCGAATGTTTTGGAATCAAAAGGAATAGAAAAAGGCGACCGGGTGGCTATTTATATGGCGATGACGCCGGAATTGGCTATTGCCGCTTTGGCTTGTGCTCGTATTGGAGCGGTTCACTCTATCGTATTTGCCGGTTTTTCTGCTCAGTCGCTGGCTGATCGTATCCAGGATTGCGATGCCAAGATGCTGATCACCAACGATGGACTTCGGCGCGGAAATAAATTGGTTCCTCTTAAAGAAATTTCGGATGAGGCGTTGGAAAATTGTCCAACTATTGAAAGTGTAATTGTATGTCAGCATGCCGATAATGAAATTGAATGGGAAGAAGGAAGGGATGAATGGTGGCACTTGTTGATGCGCAATGTTTCCACGGAGCATGAAGCGGTTCCCATGAATGCTGAAGATCCGCTGTTTATCCTATATACCTCCGGCTCTACAGGTAAGCCCAAAGGCCAGGTTCACACATGTGGAGGATATATGGTGTATACCAGTTATACCCTTCGCAATGTATTTCAGATTGAAGAAGATGATGTATACTGGTGCACGGCCGATGCCGGATGGATTACAGGACACTCCTATATCATTTACGGTCCTTTGTTGAATGGAGTGTCTGGGATTATTTTTGAAAGTACACCGACCTATCCCGATCCGGGTCGACTTTGGGAAGTTGTTGAAAAATATGATGTTACCCATTTCTACACAGCTCCAACGGCTATCCGCGCACTGATGAAAGAGGATATTGATTATGTGCACCGCTACGATCTGAGCTCGCTGAAGGTATTGGGTACCGTTGGTGAGCCTATTAATGAAGAGGCGTGGCACTGGTACGACGAAGAAATTGGTAATGGAGAATGTCCGATTGTGGATACGTGGTGGCAGACAGAAACGGCGGGTATTATGATTTCTCCATTAGCTGGTGTAACCCCGACCAAACCCGGATTTGCTACGTTACCGCTACCCGGTATAGAGCCAGCCCTGTTAGATGACGAAGGTAACGAGATTACAGAAACTAAAGGGCAGGGTAATTTGGTGATTTCTAAGCCGTGGCCAGGAGTTACAAGAGGTATCTGGGGTAACCATGAACGCTATATGGATACTTATTTTAATAAATTTCCGGGGTACTATCTCACAGGTGATGGCTGCCGACGCGATGAGGATGGATATTATCGTATTACCGGCAGGGTAGATGATGTGCTGAATGTATCCGGACACCGCTTGGGTACTGCTGAAATTGAAGATGCTATTGACGATCATAAAAAGGTGGTGGAATCCGCCGTAGTTGGTTACCCACACGATGTGAAAGGAGAAGGTGTTTTTGCATTTACGATCTGTAACCAGGATATCGACGATCCGGAAACATTCAAAGAGGAAATCAACGATTTAATCACGAAGAGTATCAGTCCGATAGCAAAGGCAGGAAAGGTTCAGATTGTATCTGGACTTCCCAAAACTCGGTCGGGTAAAATCATGCGTCGCGTTCTGCGCAAGGTTGCAGCCGGAGAGGCTGATGATTTGGGAGATATTTCCACTCTCTTAAATCCTGAAGTGGTTGAAGAGATAAAAGCAGGAGAAGCATTCTAAACTGAATAGTCAAGTCTAATTTCTCTTAAACTTTATTAGAGCCGGTATCCTAAACAGGTACCGGCTTTTATTTATTATGCTATAAAGTAGCCGATAATCAAGAGTAT
>CAYXVW010000171.1:0-6077 GCA_964468695.1 uncultured Balneolaceae bacterium
AAAGAGGATGTGGATTCCGAAATTTTTGAAGACCTGCTTCGGTTTGAAGATAGCGATTGGTTCAGCGAGGCCGAAAAGGCCATGCTATCCTATATCGACGAAGTCACCCGCAACAAGCACGTTGCCGATGCCACCTTTGAAAGGCTTCAAAAGTATTTCAGCGAACGGGATATTGTCCAAATCACTCTCCTCAATGCTATTGAAAATTTTTATAATTTGATGAATACTCCGATGAATATAGGCTCCGACGAGTTGTGTGAGCTTATGAACGGGAATTAAAACACACTCTCTCAGTAAATTCATTATTTATGGATATGGAGGACTCCGGCGAGCTGTTCGAGCAATATCGACCTGAACTTTTCAGGTTGGCATATAGTATGCTGGGACGCATTGCCCCGGCCAAAGATGCCGTGCAGGAGATCTTTTTACGCTGGCAGAAACAGGATCCGGATCAAATTCAATCGCACCGGGCCTATCTGTCCAGAATTGTAAGTAATTTATGCCTGGATGAGTTAAAATCTGCCAAAAGCCGAAGAGAGCAGTATATCGGTCCCAATCTGCCAGAGCCTTTGCTGTCCTCGGCGAGTGAAGATCCTCATAACCAGATTGAGTTATCGGAATCACTTTCCATGGCCCTACTCTTTACGTTGGAACAACTCAGCCCGGTCCAGCGGGCGGTGTTTCTGCTACGGGAAGTTTTTGATTACGATTATGCCTCCATCGCTGAAGCAATTGACAAAACTGAATCACATTGCAGGAAAATTGCCCAGCGTTCACGTGATCAAGTTAAAGCAAACAGACCCACCCTTGGAAAACATAAACCAAATCAACACGAACTGGTAACAGCCTTTATTGAAGCGGTACAAAAGGGAAACATATCAGAAATTGAGAGCATGCTGGCAGAGGAGGCCATTCTGTATTCCGACGGAGGCGGCAAGGTAACAGCAGCGCGAAAGCCGATATACGGAGCTAATAAAATAGCGCGGTTTATGGTTGGAATACAAAAACAGAAAGGAGAAAGCCAAACAATTGATCTCATCTTCAGAAATATCAACGGAGAGCCGGGTATGATGATCTATCTCGACAATAAGCTATTCAACGTATGGTCCTTTCATACCAAAGACGGCAGAATTGAAAATATATTTGTGGTATTAAATCCGGATAAACTCCGGCATTTACCAAAAAAGCTTGAGAAATAGCATTAGATAATGCAAAATCCCTTTAAAGTTCTATCCAAGCCCGATCTTTTTCAGAAGATTCCATAATAGCCCGTACAATCCTGATATCCTTCAGACCTTCTGATCCCGGTACGATAGGATCCCGGCCTTCTTTTATGGCAAGTGCTTCATTATCCATTTGCCGGGCCTGCTGGTGGTTCGGATCGGGCGGGAGTTCTTTGCCATCACTTGTAACGCCTTGCACGCCGCTATACGATTGAAACGGTTCCAGTTTATACCAGCCGTCCGTACAATTTACTTCCAGATAGTTCATGGATTTTCCGAAACTTGTTTCTCCGTCTGCTATAACTCCTCCCGGGAACTCCAGTTCAAATTCAGTAAACTCATCAACTTCATCATACATTTCCTTACGTTCGGACCATTGCCGGCCCCGAACGGCAACAGGTTCCATGGTGCCGGTTGAGTACCGGGCTCCATTAATAGGGTATACGCCCATATCGTACAGTGCTCCGCCGCCGAGCTCAGCATCGCGCCGCCAATCTCCTTCCTGGTGACTTCCGCTGTATCCGGCTCCAGTCTGCACTCCGGTTACGGCTCCGTACTTCTCTTCCTTGCCCCACTTTATAATCGTTTTTGTATTCGGTTCATGCTGCATCCGGTAACCAATGGATAAAGAAACACCGTTCTTATTTGCGGCATCGATGATCGACTGGCACTCTTCCACATTCATAGCCATCGGCTTTTCACACCACACATGCTTTCCGGCTTCTGCCCCGATAATAGAATATTTGGCATGCAGTCCCGGTGGAACTACCACATAAATTACATCAATGTCGTCGTTATTAGCGACTTCATGCATCGTTTCGTAGTTATAGACATTGGCATCGGGAATATCGTATTTCTTTTGCCATTTCGGAATCTTGGAAGGCGATCCGGTAACAATTCCACGCAACTCGCAGTGCTCCGTTTTCTGAAGTCCCGGGGCCAGCCGGCCGGTACTGTAACTGCCCAGTCCTACCAGCGCTACGCCAAGCTTTTCTTTTTTGTTTGGAATAATGATTGAAGGGAAGCCTATGGAAGCTACCGCCAAGGCGGATCCGGCTTGCTTAAGAAACTTTTTCCTGGAAATGTTCTTATCAGACATATCTGGCCACTATTTGGTTAACAATATCCTTTGGAAATGATATATATAGGTTTTTAATAATCCAAAGAATTATTCCCTTTGTGGTTTTAGAACAAATCTTTCTGAGTACCTTCTGGCATTTCCGGAATATGCAGATCCGTTTGAAGTCCACTGTTTAACTGTTTAATAAAATGCGCCGCCAGCTGTGGAGATTTTCTTTCTTTATTCTGATGTACAAAAAAGTGAATCTTCTGCAGTCCTTCATCACTCCACTTTTTAAGGCGTTCTGCCCAATCATCCAGCCGACTGACATCCGTTGGGTGATTTGCGCCCACATAACGGATAAAAGCTTCGTTATTCGTAAGTCGCATGTGCAGTAAATCACGTCGCGCCGCCGTATCCGTAATAATATTGGCGACATTATTCTCCTCCAGCAGCTGATAGAGCTCTTCGGCCACTTTGGGATCATTAAACCAATCCGTATGACGAAATTCTATAGCCAGCGGCACTCCGGCCGGCCAATACTCCACAAAATTAGCTACCCGGTCAAAAAACTTGGGTTGAAACTTTCCACGGAGCTGCAAAAAGGTTGTCCCCAACTTTTCTTTAAAATGTACGATACTGTCATAAAAGTTATCAGTCGCCTCCTCAATATCATTCAGCCACTTAAGGTGACTTATATAGCGATTAACCTTTGGAAAGAACTGAAAGTCTTCCGGAACTTTGTCGTACCATTGGGATATCTGATCTTCTCCAAAAGTATTATAGAATGTGGCGTTTAGTTCCACTGAATTAAACTGTCTGCCATAATAGGTCAGCTCGTCTCCTACTCCTTTGGGATAAAAGTTCTTCAGATCCTTTTTATTCCATTTTGCGCATCCTACATAAACATCCGGTTTCGCATCATTCTTAAAATTCGACAGAAGATCGGCTGTACCTGGATGGTCTTCAGGTAGTGAAAAATCTATTGCCCCGGGATTATCGACACGTCCAAATTTCATAATATGAATTTAATTAATTAGAGCTTCTGGAATAAGCGTTAATAATATAACGATACAAAACCAGCACCTACTGAAAAATTCCATTTTGTCTTTTCTATTAAAAAAAATCCTCTATGTAAAATTACTATAAGTAAGTTTTCATTTTTTTACTGAACAAATGGGTCCCAAAAAGAATAAAAAGAATGTTACGAGGTTAGAACTATAAGTTTAATTTGAATTAAACAAACTATTTTATGAAAAAACTAGTGAGATTATTCACCGCGACATCACTAATTTTGGCTTTCGCTATAACCCTTAACTCACAGGCTCTAAATGCCCAGGGCAACCAAGGGGGCGATACCGTAGTAGAAGTTGTGGAAGGAACCGAGCAGGTATCAGATTTTGCTGAACTTCTCAGCGAATCCGGATTTGCCAATGTCCTGCAAGAACAAGGTCCATATACCGTATTAGCTCCAAGTAATGAGGCTTTGGAAGCATCGGAGACCAATGTGGATGAGCTGAAGCAAAATCCTCAAAAAGTTCAGGGACTTGTTCAAGGTCATCTCTATCAGGGAGATCTCCCCTCTGATAAAGTAGAATCAATGCTGGATGTCAGCGTAGAGGAATCTGATAATTCTGCTTCCAATGGTACCGTCCATGTGGTAGATAAAGTTGTAAAGAAAGGTGGGCAACAACAGTAGAACGTCCTACCATTTATATAAAATAAATTTATAAAATCCCTCCTGCCACAGGAGGGATTTTTTTATAGTTCACTTATTTATATTTATGGAGACGGATTAGCCTCAAGGCCGTCTCCATCTTCTGATGTAACCGTAAGCTCTTCAGGATTAGATAGATAATTATCATAGTCGCATGGCATTTCAGCCTGTTCTCCCGATTGTACTCCAAAGGTCCCACAATATCCGTCACTGTTATTTATGTGAATATCATAAGGTGCCTGATAATCAGAGCTTTGGATATTGAGGGTTACAAAGAAGCCTTCATCAATATAAGCTTCATCTTCTTCGGTTATCCGTTCCGTAGTTAACTTTCCGATCGTGGATGCATCTGTTGCCAAAACCAAATCATATGTTTTTATACCTTTATTAACCTCTTCCTCACTTCCGGTAGCGGAATCCTTACAGCCAATCAACAATACAGACACAAAAAGTATTGTGAAAACTGAGTTTAATACCTTTTTAATACTTGCCTGATTCATTGTTACATCCATAGATCTATTTTTACCTTTCTTTCTGTTTGAGAATATTACAACTGTACCTTGATATACGTACCAAATTGATAGAGCAGCTCATATATTTGCTACAGAATGAAAAAACCTACATTATGCGTTATTCTTTAGCACATAATTATTTTGTATCTTTAGCATATGAGTTACAGTTTGGAAAAAATAAAACGCTATATCCGGGAGCCGGTTAACAGCCTGACCCACGGCATTGGTGCCGTTGCGGCTATTATCGGACTTATCCTGTTACTCTATGAAGCCATAAGCAGGGGCTCCATAAGCCATATTATTGCCTTTTCGATGTTTGGGCTCAGTATGGTCCTGCTCTATACCTCCAGCACGCTTTTCCACGCCCTCCCCGTGAAAGAGAAAACACTTTTGCTTCTGCAAAAGCTTGATCACAGCATGATTTATGTGCTCATTGCAGGAACCTTTACGCCCATTTGCCTGCTTGTATTGGAAGGCGGCTTAAAATGGGGATTTTTCATTACGATTTGGACGCTGGCTATTGTGGGTATCATCAAAAAATTTCTCTGGATAAATGCGCCGCGCTGGCTCTCCACATTATTTTATTTGGGGATGGGATGGTTAACGGTATTCACTTTCCCTGCGCTGATGGAAAAGCTTCCAATAGCCTTTCTCATCTGGATTGCCATTGGCGGACTTGCATACACTATAGGGGCTATTATTTATGGCATGCAAAAACCGAATCCTGTACCCGACTGGTTTGGGCATCATGAAATATGGCACCTGTTCGTACTGGCTGGCACTTTCTCACACTTTTGGGCCATCTATTATTACCTACCCGATTACGTAGGATAATTATATGTGCTATATAGACTACAGATTAAAAACAGGCATTTTTAAAATTAAGACGAGAAGCTTAATTCTTTAAACAAACTCCCATCTACAGGTAATAGAGACATTTTCTTCCCCAAAAGCACAATTTTAAGCAAGCTACAATGAAGAAATATAAACAGCGCATAGAGAAGCTAATAAATAATAATAAATCCGTCTATTCAGCAACTTTTGTTTTCCGTATTAACAATTATAATGCTGAGTTTGAGCAGCTGAATGAGTTAATCAACCAGGCAGCAAACACTAATCCAGGCTACCTGGGAAAAGAGCGCTGGGCAAATAGCGAAGAAAACAAACATTCTGTAATTTATTATTGGAAGAGCAGGGAATCCCTGAAGGAGTTTTCTAAGCATCCAATTCATCAAAAGGCAAAGCAAAATTATAAAAAATGGTACGAAGGGTATGAGGTTCTCATATCAGAAATCCTGACTTTCAAGTCCGATCACGGTCTTTAGCTTCAATAGCTTATATTATACTTTTACTTCATCCCGGACAATCCTTTGCTTGAAAAATATTCATCCATAAAAACTATAGAAAATGGAAGGAGATTACCATTTTATCGATTTTATAAAATCGATTACAACGCTTCCCAAAAAACAGGAAGAAAAGTTTATTAACCTAATTTCGATAAAGCGTATTAGGGAAGGGGAACATTTCATTCGCGCCGGCCAATCTCCCCGAACCATTGGTTTTAT
>CAYXVW010000172.1:0-6045 GCA_964468695.1 uncultured Balneolaceae bacterium
TGACAGATCGTATTCCAGCTCCAGGTAATTATCTGCGAAGCTATCGTTCTGTTCCGGATCGAGTACCTCCAAGAGGGCAGAAGTGGGATCGCCTCTATAGTCAGATCCTACCTTATCAATTTCATCCAGCATGATAACAGGATTACCGGTTCCGGCTTTCTTCATTGATCGCAATATACGTCCCGGCAGTGCACCAATATACGTCCGACGATGGCCTCGAATTTCTGCTTCGTCATGTATTCCTCCCAGACTGAAACGCTCAAATTCTCTGTTTAAAGCACGGGCAATAGATTTTCCGAGGGAAGTCTTACCCACACCCGGAGGTCCGTAGAAACAGAGAATAGGTGCTTTCATGTCGCTTTTGAGCTTAAGCACCGCGAGATATTCAACAATTCGTTTTTTGACTTTTTCGAGCCCGTAATGGTCTTCATCCAGTACATTCTGGGCATTCTTCAAATCAAGGTTATCATCGGAATATTTATCCCACGGCAGATCAAGAATCCACTCGATATAGCTGTGAATAACTCCGTAGTTCGGTGAAGAGTTAGGAGTACGCTCCAGTCGCGTAATTTCCTTTTCTACGGTTTCCTGGGCTTCTTCGGGAAGATTCTTTTCTTTAGCTCGTTTCCGAAGTTTCTCAACTTCCTGATGTTCTCCATCTTCACCCAAGGCTTCCTGAATGGCTTTCATCTGCTGGCGCAGATAGAAATCGCGCTGCTGATCATCAATGTCAGATTTTACCTTCGTGCGTATCTCTTCACTGAGGTTTAATACCTGGAGTTCTTTATTAAGAAATTCCATAACGCGTTCCATACGCGTAGAGAAAGTGCGGATTTCGAGCACTTCCTGCTTTTCATTCGTGGAGACGTTAAGATTTGAAGAGATAAAGTTAAGCAGGAAAGTAGGACTGCTGATGTTATTAATTGCAATGGAAGCTTCCGAAGGTATATTCGGAGAGAGGTTTACAATTTTCCTTGCTGTCTCTTTTACTGATCGGATAGAGGCATCGAGTTCTACTCCTTCCAAATCCATCTCCTGGCGATAGGGCTCTACAATGGCTTTAAAATAGGGGTCTTTTTGAAGAAACTCCTCAATTTTAAAAGTCGTTTTGCCCTGAATGACAATACTCTTACTGCCATCAGGCATCTTAATGAGTTTTAAAATCTGTGCGACTGTTCCCACCTGGAACAAATCTTTCTCATTGGGGTCTTCATCCTCCTCATTTTTTTGACTGACTACTCCAATCGTCTTGTCAGCTTCATATGCTTCCTTTACTAATTCAAGGGAACGATCACGGCCCACGGTAATAGGTACCACTACACCGGGGAAAAGCACCGTGTTCTTAAGTGGAAGAATAGGAAGTTCGTCGGGAATGTCAGACTGTGTTAATTCTTTTTCTTCCTCTTCCGACATAAGAGGAATAGCCTGTTCAAAATCGTCGAACTGGTCGTCAATGTCTTCAAAATTGACCATGTTTTTGAACATTTCCTTCATGTATGCTAAGGTTTTAAATCAAAGTTTTAGTATTGGAAACAATTAAGTGCAAATAAAGAGCCAAGCTGCTGCCATCTACCAATTAGTCATGGATACTGGCAAAATAACAAAAAGTTAGGGAATATAGAGTATTAATTGACAGCTTGGCAGGAATTGGATTATCAGAAATGAAACTGCAGTCCACCGATCGCTCCACCGGCCAGGGCTGCTTGTTGAGATTGGGGATAAATTATGGCCTGAGAACCAAGAGTAAAATCCCAGTATTTTGTTTCTAATCCGGTTGAAAAACCTACTTGCAGAGGCATGTTTGAAGCTAATTTGGTCCCCATTCGCAAAGGTACTCTTTCAAGGGGCCGGGCTTCCATTCCCAGATAGACAGACAAGTTCTTGGATGTATAGGCACTGTTATCGAGTCCGAGGGTAAGATCTCCAATAAACTTGACGCTGGATAAGTCAACTAATATACCTGCGTTAACGGATGTGGGCAGCATGGTTGAGTAGGCTTCCTCAGAGGTCTCCTCAGCACTCAGTAGCGGGTTAGGCAGAGATTCAGCTTGGTGAAGGTGGTTGATATACTGCCCGCCAGACCCAATAAACATTTCATTAAGCGTAGACTGCTGCTGGGCAATAGTAGTGTCTCCAGGAGTATTAATGGTGAGTGGTTGTTCCGTTTGACGCAGTACTCCGATATCGGTAAGAGATAGGGCAATACGCAGTGATTTTTTTGGAATACCTTCCATACGCTGCGATAATCCTTCATCACTAAGCGGAATCACATAATTCAGTCCGAAATCAAATCCCAATCCAAACCCACTTTGGTCAAAGCTATAGCTGCCAAAATTATTTTGTATCGCCTCTTGGGGATTTTCGGATTGCATATATGAGTTTATGGCATCGCTGAAACGTCCTGTACTTTGCAGGCTAAAATCAGAAGTAAAAGGATTTGCCTGGGCGTTTATTCCGTCATCGTAATAACGAGCATGATAGCGGGCGTCTAACTGAGGACCGGCTACCACTAATTTGGGAGCGAGTCCAATGTAGAGTTTGCTTAATCCCGGCATCAATCCGTTTACAAAGGTGAAATCCTGTGCGTAGCCAAAGGAAAGTTCATAGAGTTCGCTTTGCTGTTGTGATAAAGTAAAATCTCGGACTGGCCGATCATCTTGCCCTATGAAGGTCTCATCGTACCATCCTCTTCCGACAGTAATTTTGGAAGCAATACGCGCACGCAGTGCAATTGAAATGGCATAGTCTTTTTTATACCAATGTATTCCTCCCAGCATGATATCTGCTCGCGATGGGGTATTGGCTTGTAGCCTTTGTCCCGCAAAATGTTTATCAAGAATTACATTTCGCTGCGAGGAATTTATGCTAACACTATTTTGGACGTAAGGACGATACCTGTTACGAAAATTGGTGAACTGTCCTGAAACAGTAGTCGAGGATAGAATCGGGTTAATTTGCAAGGCAGCTTGTCCGATATTTAAATGCAATGTGCCCGGACGATTTGGAAGCATTAGATTGGCCGGATTGCTGAATGTAGCTTCACTTCCGCTGAAATAAGCGATACCACCGCCATTGAGGCCCAGATTATTAGATGTGAGAGAAGGCTGGGCATTGAGCGTATGGGTAAAAATCATAGCGAGCAGAGCCCACCCGGCGATACCTATACCTTTTTTTATCGTTTGTATGAGGAAATTACTTTTCATCTATAATATTAATATCGCCCTATAGGCTATCCAATAACCCTGAGTTTTGCTACGCGAAGCATTAATGTTTTACGCTGTTGCCGTTCTTTAAAGTAGATGACCACTTTGGTCTTTTCACCTTCACCACTTCTGCTTATAATTTTACCGGTACCGAAAATATTATGTTCCACTTTTGCTCCTACTTGAAATGGATCTTCATCGGGATTGTCATAATATACCTGAGTATTATTAGAAGACCGATTTTTCTTTTTATAAAGTGGCTTTTTCCAGTCGTATTCAATCCGGGTATCTCCGTTTTGAGACGAAGAACTATTTTTATCAGAGAATCGATCCTTTTCTTGTTTTATTGAGGATCCGGTTTCAGTGCGAACGACATCGGAACTTACCTCGTCTAAGAAGCGGGAACGCCTTTTCCGCTGTTCTTCACCATACTTATAGCGACTGCGGCAATGACTAAAAAAGAGCACTTCCTGTGCTCGTGTAATAGCCACATAAAAGAGCCGTCGTTCTTCTTCAATATTGACCTCTTCGTTATTACGGCTGCCCACCGGGAATAATTCTTCCTCGAGTCCAACAACAAAAACAGCCGGGAATTCCAGCCCCTTGGCTGCATGAACGGTCATCATAGTAACGGCGGGTTTCTCCTCATCGTATTTATCGGTATCGGTAATGAGACTTATTTCCTGCAAAAAAGCGCTCAGTGAGGCGTTGTTGTTATTTTTTTCGAAATAGGATATCGCGTTTTCAAGTTCTAAAATGTTTTCGCGGCGGGTCATTGACTTGGGAGAGTTTTCCTCTACCAGTGACTTCATATAGCCTGATTTTTCCAGCAGTTTTTTAGTAACATCAATGAGCTTTTCGTTATTCTTCAGATCGTTTTTAAGCTCATTGATCATAGCTACAAAATCTTTGACGCTGTTCTCCGCCGGCTTATAAAGATCGATCTGATCCACATTTTTTAAGACCTGCCATAAAGACTGGTTCGTGGAGCGGGCGCGAGCCATGAGGTCATGCAGTGATTTATTTCCAATCCCCCTGGAGGGTTCATTAATGATGCGAATAAGATTGGTATCATCATCCGGATTGATAAGCAGGGTCAGGTAGGCCAGTACATCTTTGATCTCTTTACGCTGATAAAATGAAAGGCCGCCTACCAGCTGATATGGAATACCCTTGCGACGAAACGTTTCTTCATAGACCCTGCTTTGATAGTTCGTCCGATAGAGTATGGCAAAATCATTGTAGTCATATCCTTTCCGGGCCTTGAGTTCTTTGATATAATTCGCTACCCGATTTGCTTCATCCCGCTCATCATAGTTGTCGAGCACCGTTATGGTGTCACCCATATCGTTGTCGGTCCAGAGCGTTTTATCCAGCTGACTCTCATTATTTTTGATAATAGAATCGGCCGCTTTAAGGATGGCTTGGGTGGACCGGTAATTTTGTTCAAGTGGAATTTCAACCGCATCCTCATAATCATTCTGAAAATCGAGAATATTATGAATATCAGCTCCCCGGAAGGAGTAAATACTTTGGGCATCATCCCCAACTACACATAAGTTTTTATACTTTTCAGCCAGCATGTTGGTCACCTTATACTGTGCATGATTGGTATCCTGGTACTCATCAATCAAGATATATTTAAAGCGGTCCTGATATTTTTCGAGTACATCTTCGTTTTTCTGAAACAACTCAATGGGCTTGACAAGCAGGTCATCAAAGTCCATCGCATTATTATGTTTCAGGCGCTCGACATACTGCCCATAGATTTTGGCGGTGATGTCATCAAGCGTACTATGCACAAATTTTTCCTGGTAATGATCAGGATAGATGAGCTCATTTTTGGCATCACTGATAAGTCGCTGAATAGTACGGGGGCGTATTTCTTTGGGGTCGTAGTTATTTTCCCGTAGCAGCTGCTTAATGGCATTTTTGGAATCTTCAGTATCGTAAATAGAATAGTTAGAAGTAAAGCCAATCTTTTCTGCCTCAAAACGCAGGATTTTTGAAAAGACCGAGTGAAAAGTTCCCATCCAGAGTTTGCGTGCTTCATCCCCAATAAGCTGCTGGATACGTTCTTTCATCTCTTTGGCAGCCTTATTGGTAAATGTAAGGGCCAAAATATCATCCGGTGCTGCTTTCTGCTGCTGAATAAGATAAGCTATACGATAGGTAAGCACGCGGGTTTTACCACTGCCAGCTCCCGCTACAATCAGTAAGGGGCCTTCGGTATGGCGTACCGCCCGTTTTTGCTGTTCATTCAGATCATGTATGAAATCTGGTTCTTTAGGCATAAAATGCTGAAAACTAAATATCTTGTTGTTATTATACCTCCCAATACCGAAAGAAAATGCGGAGGGATTCTCTTTCGAAGAGAACTGATTTATCGGGAGTAATTACGAATCCAATTCGCTTAAAATTTCGCGTAGTTTTTCCAGGTTTGTTTCAGTGTCTTCTTTCTTATCGCGTTCACGCTGGACAACATCCTCTGGCGCATTATTAACGAATCCATCATTATTAAGCTTGCCCTCGATAGATTTCAAGAATCCTTCCAGGCGATCAATTTCTTTTTGGATGCGCTCGCGTTCCTTATCCAGATCGATGAGTCCCTCCAGCGGGACAAATAATTCCGTACCTTCAATAACGGCAGAGGCCGAGGTTTCGGGCTTATCCAGATCCGCTTCTACTTTAAACGTATCAATGGATTGAAGCTTGCGGAAGATCCACTCGTTTTTGCTGATAGCTTTAGCAGTTTTGTCATCCTTGGCCTTGATAAGCAGATCAATCTCATCATTGGGACTTAGCTTAAATTCCGCACGAATATTTCTGATCGAAGAGATCA
>CAYXVW010000173.1:0-5766 GCA_964468695.1 uncultured Balneolaceae bacterium
TATATTGTAATCCTTCGATTATGCCAATAATATTTAGGATATGAAAAGTTTTTTTGAAGACATTATCGACAATATTATAGCTTTGCGCATTGGCATTGCGCTTGTGGTATTAACCGTTATTTTTTTATCGGTTCTACCGGATACCATCTAATTGATGGAATGAGTTTTTTTTGATGGTTTTTATATGACTTTTATCACCATAACAACTATTGGCTTTTCTGAGCTAACGAACCTGTCAGCAGCAGGCTGCGTGTTTATTATCATTATTTTCGTAATGGGTATAGGAGTAATATCGTATATTGCCACTCAAACAACGCAACTTATTTTTGGAAGCGAACTTTTTAGAGTTAAAGTTATGAAAGCCCAACTTCAAAAAATGAACAACCATTATATTATTGCGGGTAATAGGCGTATCGGTCATCGTATTGCCCGGGTACTCAAGGAGGTTGATATTTCATTGGTCACTATTAAAAAAAACGATAGAAAAGTTGAAGATATTAAAGATGACCAGCTTCTGTACGTTTCCGGAGATGCCCAGAAAGTAGATGTTCTGGGCGATGTTAATGATATAAAAAAGTTACGCAGAGAAGGATGTGATGATGACAGATCTATTTCTGATCGCGTTTCCACTTATAATTTTTTAAATATAATTAATTCACAGACTACTAATAATCCTGATATTGTATGATACGTTATTTAACAGCAGGCGAATCTCATGGTCCCCAATTAACCGGTATTATTGAAGGTGTTCCTGCAGGACTCCCTATTACGGAAGATGAAATTGCGTTACACCTTGCGCGCCGCCAAAAAGGATACGGCCGCGGCGGACGAATGGCATTTGAAAAGGACCGCGCTGAGATACTCTCCGGAGTACGCTTCGGAAAAACAACGGGTGCGCCCATAGCCCTGCAAATGCCCAATCGCGCTTTTGAAAAAGATGATGCCAACTGGCCTAAAGTAATGGCAAAGGAAGGCGATGGGGAAGATGTGGATCCCATTACAGTACCGAGACCGGGCCATGCGGACCTCACCGGCGTACAAAAATATCGATACGATGATATTCGTCCCTCCATAGAGCGATCCAGTGCCCGAGAAACCGCTATGCGGGTAGCCTGCAGTTCAATTGCCCGTAAACTGTTAAAACATTTTGGTATTGAAATAGGCGGACATGTTACCCGCATTGGGAGCGTAGGTTATAAACAGCCATGGGAGTCGGTCCGCTCGGTTGTTGACCCCATGCTAAAGGATGGAGCTGAAACGGTCTTTCGGACGGCTGATGAATCACCGGTACGCTGCCTTGATGAAGACCTTACCGAACAAATGCGTGAGCTTATTATCAAGCGTCGGAAAGAAGGAAGTTCTCTAGGAGGACATTGGGAAATACTGGTAACCGGCCTTCCTGCCGGACTGGGAAGTTTTGTGCACTGGGATCGAAAACTTGATGGACAGCTTGCCCAGGCCATTATTGGAACCCAGGCTATGAAGGGCGTTGAAATTGGACAGGGATTCGAATCCGGCCGGCGCCACGGTCAGGTGGTACATGATGAAATAACCTACGAAGAGGAAAGCTTTAAGCGTCGCACTAACCGGATGGGCGGTATCGAAGGAGGCGTAACAACCGGCATGCCTCTTATTATCCGCGGCGTGATGAAACCAATTCCTACCATGCTTACGCCTATAGGCACTGTGGACATTAATACAAAGGAAGAAAAAGATACGCGTTATGAGCGTTCGGATGTTTGTGCGCTGCCCCGCGCTGTTGTGGTAATAGAAAGCGTTATTGCCCCGGTGCTGGCTAACGCCTTCCTGGAAAAATTCGGCGGCGATTCGGTTTCTGAAATTGAAGAACGCTATCAAAAAAACTAAAATAGGATTAATCCTGATACGTTACCTATAACGTTATGAATGAGGATACCAAATCAAAAATAAAACAGCTGGCTCAACAGATTAAGAAAAATCCGGGCGATTCTTTTTCTAAATTTGCCTTAGCCCTGGAATTTCGGAAAGAGGGTCAGCTAAAAAATGCACGTATTTTGTTTGAAGATATCCTCAATAACGATCCTGACTATGTAGGAGTATATTATCACTTGGGAAAGCTTTACGAATTGCAGGATCGACTAGATGATGCCAAAAACATTTATGAGCGAGGCATCCCAAAAGCTGAACAACAAAACAAAGTTCGAACAAAATCAGAATTGAAAGAAGCTCTGCAAAATGTACAAATAGAAATTGATGAAATTAGTCATGACTAAAAATAAACCGTACCTCTTTGCCGACATTTTTGGGATTGTTTTAGTTTTCTTCATGCTACTGCCGGGAATCTCTCTGGCACAATCCACTACCCATACCGTCCAGCAAGGAGAAACACTATACAAAATTGCAGATCAATATAATGTTGAGGTAGAGCAGCTGGAGGCATGGAATGATATTAATGCAAATGAGCTTTCGGTCGGCACCGAATTGGTTATTCGGCAGACCTCCTCTTCAAACCAAGACCAAGATGAAGATGCTGTAATACATACCGTTAAAGATAATGAAACCCTATTTTCGATATCCAAACAGTATAATGTTACCATTGCCGAACTAAAATCCTGGAATAACCTCGAATCAAACAATTTGAATGTCGGCCAAGATCTCACGATATATCCCTCTGAATCCAGTGAGGGCGGTGAACAATCTATTACCACTGAAGAGGATACTCAAACCAATACCTATTATACCGTTAAGAATAACGACTCTCTGTTCAAAATTGCCCAAGAACATGGAATGACCGTCGACCAATTAAAGGAATTAAACAATCTTTCATCAAACACTATCCGGGTTGGACAACAACTCACGGTGCGGGCAACCTCTTCTACTCCTTCTGTAGCATCAACGGCCAGTTCTTCGGCACAGGGGCAATTTATTAATCACCGGGTAAGTGGTTCTACATCAATATCAGACTTGGCTGAAAAATTCGAAATGGATGAAGAGGAATTTCGCGCCTTAAACCCGGATATTGAATCCTCTACCCTGCGAAACGGTCAGGAGGTAACGGTCTTGGCCCCTCCCAGCAGAACATTCGAAAATCCTTATGCTAAAAACAGCAGCTCCATGGAAAACCTTGGGTCAATATCGGTTTCTCCCTACGAGCAAAAAGCCAAAGCAACCCCAACCACCAGTGGTGAGCTCTATAATCCCGATGCGCTAACCGGCGCTCATTCAAACATCGCATTGGGCTCTGTTATTTTTGTGGAAAATCCCGATTATCCGCATGGTATTTTTGTGCGAATAAACGATCGTATTACCGGCAATGGGTTGAAGCTATCGGCTGCCGCATGGGATGTCCTAAACTATTCTGGCAGTAACGGCTCCGCAACAATTTTCCAAAACTGATGACAAAACCCGGCGGCACTATAAAGCGGTATTTTTCTACCACCCATTCTTTACTATATAGCTACCTTATAAGTCTTCCGCTGTTGATCCTCTACGAAGTTCTTATTCGTGTGTCCCAGCCCGGCCAGGATCAAATTGTCCGTATTTCCGTGGATATGTGGATCAAAACATTATTTTCCTACGTAGATCCAAATGTCCTTTCTATTACCTTGATTCTGGTTGCGGTTCTTGGTCTTTTTATTCTATATAAAGAACGCCACCGCCTCTCTTCCCTCAAATTAAGGTATTTCCTCGTCATGATATTTGAGGCGTCGATCTATGCTTTTATTCTCTCTATCCTGATCTCTCTTACGGTTGGGAGCCTGGTACAACTTATGCAAAGCTCTCCCATTGAAAACCTGTCAATATTACAAAAAATGGCTCTTTCTCTGGGCGCCGGACTTTATGAAGAATTATTTTTCCGTGTCATTCTAGTTTCGGCATTGCTCTGGATATTTAATTATTTCTTCAAGAAGCAAGGACTAGCTTATGCCGGAGCCATTATAATAGCAGCCCTTCTTTTTAGCTTAGCTCATTATTTTGGATCAATGGGAGACCCTTTTACTCTTGGATCTTTCTTATTTCGATTTCTTTTCGGTCTATCTCTAAATGCCATTTATATTTGGCGGGGATTTGGCATGGCTGCCTGGACCCATGCAATTTATGATCTTATGGTGATCGTTTTTTAATAAAATATTATTGGTATGTAAAAGGTTATATTGTCTTTAAGAAAGCTTCACAAAATTTATGTATGTTAAATGACATATGTATTGCCTATGAAGCTCATTAGTTAAACTGATTAAGATTTTATATACAAAATCAATATTATACTAATTGATCAAGCTGAGTAACAGAGGTAATAGTAAATCCATAGTGGTTTTAAACATTAGCAATCAGAAGCTGATATAGGGAATGGCCGAATTAACGAAGGAGGAAGTCCAAAAACAGGAAGATTTCGAGGAAGAAATTATTCCTCATTTGGACGCTATGTACAATTTTGCTCTGCGCCTGACATCCGATCCCAGTGATGCGGAGGATCTGGTTCAGGATACTATTGTCAAAGCGTATCGCTTTTTCAGCAGTTACGAAAAAGGTACCAACGCCAAAGCATGGCTTTTCCGTATTCTTAAAAACTCCTATATAAACAACTACAGGAAAAAGTCTAAAAAACCTAACCAGGTTGACTATGACGAGGTGTCTACTTTCTATGAAACAATCCGTGCCGAACGAACGGATACCTCGGATCTCGAAGATAAGATGTTTCGTGATCTGATTGACGATGATATCTCTAATGCCCTTGATGAACTTCCCGAAGACTTTAGAACGGTCGTTTTGCTTTGCGATGTAGAAGGATTTACCTACGAAGAGATAGCCAATATGCTGGATGTTCCTATCGGTACTATCCGATCGAGGTTACACCGGGGACGTAATTTACTGAAATCCCAATTAATGGAATATGCCCAGGAACGCGGTTATCAGCCAGATTAGTACTTAACTTACCACTATGTTTTAGCCGTTGAGGGCTCCGATGATTCTTTTTCGGGGAGTTCTGTGAGATCTACCTTCAGGATTATTCGCATAGTTGTACCCTTTCCCACCTCTGTATCATAAACCACCAACTTACCTTTGTGGTACCCCTCCACAATTCGTTTGGTGAGGCTAAGTCCAAGTCCCCAGCCTCTCTTCTTAGTACTGTATCCCGGTTTAAAGATCTCATTTTGATATTTCTTTTCAATTCCCACCCCGGTATCAGCAATTTCTATAATAACATCATTCTCCACCCGCTTCATCTTTACAGAAACCTGCGCTTTGGTTGCAGAGGATTTAATGGCATCCATCGCATTTTTAATTAAATTCTCCAGGGCCCATTGAAATAAATCGGGATTAACTTTAGCCTGAATCCCCGACTCAAGTTCGCAGAATACATCTACATTTTTGCCTCGCTTCGGCAAACGGTGCTTCATGTAATTGACAACGTCTTCAATGATAGGTGCCAGACGGTGATATTCAAGTTCAGGTTCTGATCCGATCTGATTAAACCGTTCTGACACTCCTCGAAGCCTGCTGATATCATTTTCCAGCTCATCACAAATACGCTCCGTAAACTCATCACCCTTTTTCTCTTCTCTCAACAGCTCTACCCAGCCGTACATGCTGGAAAGAGGCGTGCCTAATTGATGCGCAGCCTCTTTAGTCATGCCCACCCATAGGTTTGATTGTTCTGATCGGCTAATGGTGCGGTAACTGACAAATCCAATTCCCAGTAGAAGAGCCAACAAACTAAGTTGAATATATGGGAAGTAACGCAAATACCGGACCGTAGGACTTTCTCCATAATACACATACTGTGTT
>CAYXVW010000174.1:0-5734 GCA_964468695.1 uncultured Balneolaceae bacterium
GATTAGAACCGTCTTTATCCATGACATACAAGTCAAAATTGTCATTGCGATCAGATGCAAAGGCAATTTTTTTACCATCTGGCGACCATACCGGATCTACTTCATAGGAATGGGGAGAGTAGGTAAGGCGGGTTTGGTTTCGTCCATCGGGTTCCATGGTATATATCTCAAAATTGCCGTCTCGGTCTGTTAGGAATAAAATTTCTTCACCGCTCGGTGAAAAAAATGGATAGACATCAGTCGCTTCATTGGAGGTCAGTTTCCGAATATCCTTTGTTCTGTAGTTGCGGAGATAGATTTCCATATCACCATCTTCGCTGGAATGATAAAGCAGATTCTGGCTATCCGGCGACCATGAAGGCAAGTCTCCATCACGCGCAGAACTGATGGGAAACTGCTCCGATTCTTTGCTGGCATGGCGCATATCATAATATTGCTCCCGTTCTCTTTCTGAGAAATAGGCGATATAATTACCATTGGGTGCCCAGGCCGGATAGTAATCATCGGCTGGATGGGAACTTACCTGCCGGACTTCGTTTTTGCGCAAATTGATTGCAAAAATATCAAAATTGTCCTCAATCGCTGATGCAAAAGCGATGTGTTGGCCGTCAGGTGACCAGTATGGATGTATATACGAGAGGGTGTCCGAATCTTGCGGCTGGCATAGTACCCCTTTACTGCATAACACCAAAAAAATGAGAATTATGGCTAATCGTTTCATATTTGCCTCCCCTACCTTTATTACTTTAAGAGTAATAAAAAAGAGAGATTAAATCACTTTTTATAGGCGATAGCAGACTTTTGTCCGTTTAATACAGCGAATTTGGTGTAGGAAAACCAGAGGACAAGTCCTCCCACTGGAGGCGACTGTTACCTCTTATGGGAGGATGGTGTCTCCCCTTATAAGTGGAGAGAGTACCCCCCTATGGGAGAGATGCTATCCTCCTGTGGGATGCTCTAAACGCCATTTTTTCGATTGCGAGACTTCTGGTATAGTTAGCCAAGGGTTTGAATAGCATCGAAAAGTGTGTTATGCCTGACGAGGTTATGTTTTTCGAGCCATTGATCATTCTGATTGGCTTCGTGCCGTGAGCGTATAAAGAAGGGCGTCATTCCCAGTTCAATAGCCGGTTTAAGATCTGTTATTTTATCTCCGGCCATGTACGATTTGCTGAAATCGATATTGTGCTTTTGGGCGGCTTTTCTAAACATGCCCGTACCGGGTTTGCGGTCTTCGGGAGCATATTTCTTGTCGGGGTCGTGTGTGGGATGATGGGGAGCATAGTACCAGCCGTCGATGGAAATATTCTTTTCAGCAAGTTGCTTATCTACCCACTTGTGCAGGGTTTGAACCTGATCTTCGGTATACCGTCCCCGGGCAATACCCGACTGATTGGTAACGATTATAATTTTAAAATTATGGTTCTGTATCCATTGTAACGCTTTAATAGCATTGTCGCACCACGTCCATTCTGCGGGACGGTGTACAAAATTATAGTCTACATTAATTGTTCCATCGCGATCCAGGAAAAAAGCTTTATTCATGTCAAAAAAAATCAATTAACCGTAAGTAAATCCAAAGAAACATATTTACGGTTAACCCTGCAATTACTTTTTGGGAGGATATGATATATTGAGTGAGGGATGGTGAATATTGTTTTAAAAATGAAAAGGCCGCTGCAGACCCTCCAATTAAGGAGGAAGCAACGACCTTTTCCGGCTATCATCCGGCTATCAGATGAAATTGTATTAAGTGCTAAAATCCTACCTGAAGGATAGCGAAAAAGTTTGAATGTTCGATACTGCTGTTGGTTGGCAATACGTAATTTAGTTTCAGCTTCGTAAAGCTGTTGGGGGTGTGGTTAAAGCCAACAAGAACCTGCTCGGTATCCTGAGCTAAATTATCTCCTTCAAAGGCATCCCATCGGACCAGCAGGCGACTGCTGTCCGTAACGAAATATCCTGCTGTAAAATAATAGCCGTAGGGATTACTGTCTGGACCAGCCTCAGGATTCCGCCATCCGTGAATAAACTCTCCGTCCAGCAGTAGCTTATTCTGGGTAACGCTGGCGTATGTCGTAAGAAGAGTTTGTTTTCCTATATATCCCGTGGACAAGTTCCCGGCTCCTGGTGCGTCTTTTGTTTCATGGGCAATGCTGACTCCAAGTTTTGTTTTGTTACCATCTTTGCCCAAGTAGCTTTCTACCCGACCGATGTATAGAAATTTATTGTCATCATTACTGTTGCCACTGTAATTATTGCCATTAAAAATGCCACCCGTTAAACGGAACGTTTTTTCGGAAGCATAGGTATCGACCTGAAGCCCTACCTGGCGCTTTGTCCCCAGTTGATTAACTACGGTAGATCGACCTGCAAAGAGAACTGACCCTGCCCCAGTCAAATATTCATGCGAAAAGGGAGATTTGAACAGACCTGCCTTTAACTCAACCTGTGAGGATGGCTTGTAATAAGCATTGGCATCTAATACTGATGGGCTTTTGAGCATGGTAGCCTGAAGTTTGTAGCCAAACTTGCCACTGAATTCTCCGGACATTTTAAAACGTCCTTTAGAGGCTTTGAATCCATTGGTCCCGGAAATTCTTTCTGGTTGAAAATTTGCCTGTCCCTGAAGTAACAGGCCAAAAGAAAAATAATCGTTTTTAAGGTTTTCCTGCAGTTGCTGAAGCTGACTATCTTGGGATTTATGTTGCTGAGCATAGCTCAATGCTGTGAGAGCAAAAGTAAATAGAGCTACTGAAAAAAGATGTCTCAAAAGGTATTTCAGGGTGTGCATGATGTATCGTAGTAAATTAATTTAAAATTGCAGGCCGAATAATTGAACCCGAGTTATATACTTTTTGCTACCATGCTTATCGTATAAGATGGACGGTTCTTAAATAAAAATTTTACGAAAGTTTATGGATGACCTGGAAAAATAGAGAAGCTGGAAATCCATCAGTTTTATTGAAGAGGCATTATGGGATGGTCTGTCAATGGTATTAAACAAAATGAAAAGATGTTAGAAGGAAATGAAAGGGATTATGAAAAATAAGGGAACAAAAAGGAGTGTTTTTAATTTAAAAAGATACTCTATAGGGCATATAGAACGACAAATAAATTATTATTAAATAGGAGAAGTATCATGATGAATATATCAAATCTTAAATCTACAGTACCCCGTGTTGTAAAAGGACTATTTGCATTTGCACTGATAGTCTCAGTAGCAGTTTCTTGTAATGATGTGAATTTTGGTGGATCGGAAAATGGAAAGGCACATATGAAGGTAAAGCTCACTGATGCACCGGGTGATTACCAGGAAGTGAATATAGATGTTCAGGCTTTGCGTATACACTATACCCCATTTAGTAGTGATACGGCAAGTGACCCGTCTGGCGAGTGGATAGATTTGCCGGTAGAACCGATGAAGGTTGATTTATTAGAGCTGACGAATGGAGTCGATACCCTGTTGGCTGACACTGAACTGGATCCGGGACATTATAAAGAGCTGCGACTGATCCTTGGAAGTGATAATACTGTTATGGTTGACAGCACCATTCAGGATTTAAAAGTACCAAGTGGGCAGCAATCTGGCTATAAAATTAAATTTAAGACAGAGCTTGAAGCTGGTGAGGACATCGATGTAATAGTCGACTTTGATGCTGGCCGGTCAGTACATAAAGCCGGTAAGAGCGGAAAGTATATCCTTAAACCCGTACTCAAGGCTTTTGTAGAAAGTGGAGAGGAAGTTGAAGTAGGATCAATATCCGGAGCAGTAGAGCCTTCCGAGTCTACACCCAATATTTATGCTATTGTGGGAGAAGATACTAGCGCCACCACTCAGGCAGATGAGGACGGCGAATTCTTGCTGCAAGGATTAGAGAGCGGTCAATATGATTTGAGTATTGAACCGACGAATGATCAATATGCTGATACGACCTTGTTTGATATCATGGTCGAAGAAGGTGAACAAACTGAAGTGGGCGTTATCACCTTAGAAGAGGCTGAATAAGTCTGGTAAAAATCCTCGTGTAAGTAACACGTGTTAACCTATCAAGCCCGACTGCTACTTATTGCAGTCGGGCTTTTTGTTATTAGGCGATTAAGTAATTTTATCTGGCTTACCTCAATTGAGATAGCCGATAGCGAAGAGCAAGGGCTATTCCAAGATGGTTCTTGTCATTTTTGTAGATATAGTGATCATTAAGTTCCCGTCGATAGGTAAAGCCAATCTCAGTTTCTATCTGCTTGTAAAAATAGACATAGGAGGCACCGAACCGGAAGTCAATATTATGTAACCAATATTTTGGATTGTCGGGACTTTGAATATTTGCATTAAGCATAGCATCTGACTGGTAGAGGAAGTCGTTATTTTGGGCTACACGCTGGCCAAAAACTTTTACCCGTCCCTTATCAAAGTATAACGTTCCGTCAATATATTGGCTGCTAGATCCAGGACCTATTGAAGCTCCCAGCAGTTGTCCCCGATTGGTATACCCTTGCCGGGCAGTTCCGTGGACATAAAAGGTCGGGTCCGGCCTAAAGCGTCCTGTTTTGCTTGATTCAAGCTGGGTTAACTCCCCGTTTATGGACAATATTCTGTTATTACTTAAGGATATTGTTTTTTCAAGACCAAGGGTATATCCGCGGCTGTGCTCTGGCTCCGTAAAAAAATCACGCCAATTCCAGCTGTGGTCGGTCCGTGCCCATTCTCCATAAATCTCTAAGCCGCTCTCCGGAAATCGCCATTGCCCAAATAACGATAAAAGTTGATCTGATTGGTCATTGCCACCGGCATTCGAATCGCTGGTAAAGTTGATCTTTGTAAAAGCTTCGAAAATCTTAAATAGATTACCTGCAGGTATTCCTTCAGGAGGAATCGTCTCATAAAAGATTCTGTTAATTCCGAGCTTTAAACCCGGAGCGGGGTGGGGAGAAATCGACAAGGTAATGCCGGTTATATAACGCTTATTATTGGATGGATTTTCATCAAAATAGTCCGACTCTTTTAATCGCCCCCAAAATAATTTGGTCTGTAAATGGCCTATGTAAATGTCTTTGGGATTGGAAGTGCCGATAAAGAAGTGTCGGAATCCAGGGGCGTTGCTGTCTAAAAGAAGAGCATTTTCTCGAGCTGGTCCCCATCGCATTAGTTCGTTGGATATGCCCGTCGTCCACCCACTGTAATCAGCGCGGATATAGGAATTTCCGGGATATAAGCTCCAGTAGCCGCTGTTTCCGAAGCGCTGTGGCCAGTCTATATTTCCCAGCGGGTAGGAATATTCAGATCTGTTTGGGTTCGTGGAATATGGAGAAAGCGTAAAGCTTTTATTTTGAGTAAAAATAACATGAGGCCGAATAGATGCCGAAAAGATCCCATAGTTTGCAAAAAGGCCTGCAGAAAAATCATTTGTAAAACCTCTACCCTGCCAAACATGGCCATCCTGGTTGCCGCCCGGCTCAAGAGACTGCCAATAGGTGCGAATAATGGGATCATGGGGAATAAGAACAAGTGAGCTAGATAAATTATCATTAGCTAAGACTTCCGAAGGCAAATTATTCCAGGGATGAGGACTTATGCGATCAAGAACAGTTATTAAAGAATCTGTTTTGGTATATGGGTTAGGGGGCTCTTCTGAGTGTAAAAACGTACCGCTTATTTGCAGTGTGCGCAGGTAATCCTGATAAATGTCATTTATCGGAACTTGCTGGGCATATAAAAAGGATGGCCGAATAG
>CAYXVW010000175.1:0-5710 GCA_964468695.1 uncultured Balneolaceae bacterium
TTTGAGAAGCAATTACCGGAGGTCCCTCTTAGCGAAGAGGGATATAGGGAGATTGGTTATCTGTTTTATAGGGCTTTATACCTTTTTTAACCACGCTATGTATTAGATTACATAAAATCATGATATGAATGAGATTTGAGGAATCGATTTAATACCCGTAATGACGCACGTGGCTTGGATTTTCGCGCCACTTTTCGCGTACCTTTACGTGTAAATCCAGGTATATTTTTTTATCCACAAACTTCTGGATGACCTCCCTTGCATTTTTTCCAAGCTTTTTGATCGCTTTGCCTCCCTTGCCAATAAGGATTCCTTTTTGTGATTCCCGGTTCACAATGATATCCGCACTGATATAATCCAGATCATCGCGTTCATCGTACTGCACGATATTAATGGTAGAGGAATATGGAATTTCCTGGTGATACAGCAGGAAAAGCTGCTCGCGAATCATTTCGGCCACAAAAAAGCGCACCGGCTGCTCGCTGAGCATGTCTTTGGGATAGAATGGCGGTCCGGATGGGATATCTGCCTTAATGTTATCCATCAGGTTCTGGAGTCCCTCCCCGTTGAGAGCCGAAACAAAAAGCGTGTCATCAAAATCGAATCGCTCCTGAATATTGTTGGCAACGACTTCCGCCTGCTGTTCAGAAGTTTTGTCAATCTTGTTAATCACCAGGAAAATCTTTTTGTTCTTCATCGAGGAGAACATCTTGAAAATACGTCCCGGTACTTCATAATCGGTTACATCTACAATCAGTAAAATGATATCGGCATCGGTACGGGCACGATCTACCGTCTTCATCATTGCTTTTTGGAGTTCATAACGCGGGTCAATAACGCCGGGCGTATCCAGAAAAATAATCTGCAGATCATCTTCGGAGTGGATTCCCAGGATCTGGTGGCGCGTGGTCTGGGGTTTGTGCGTGGTGATCGAGACTTTACTGCCGAGCAGGCGATTCATCAGCGTGGATTTACCGGCGTTGGGTTTGCCGATGATGGCTACGTAACCGGATCGATGATCTTTTGTATTTTCCATAGGTAAAAAACTTAATGATGGGAAACGTCAATTGCTCCCATTAGGGGGTTATGCATTCTCCATAATTTGCCGAAACTTCTTAACGGTTGTATCCAATCCATAAAAAAGGGCCGAAGAGACCAGGGCGTGGCCAATACTGATATCATGCAGATGGGGTACGGTTTCCACCAGCTGTTTCAGGTTATTGAGATTAAGTCCGTGGCCGGCATTCACTTTCATGCCGATATCGTGGGCTAAAACTGCCCCTTTTCTTAAACGCTCAAGCTCGTGCTTTTTTGACTCTTTGTTCGGAGCGTTCGCATACGTTCCGGTATGCAGTTCAATCGCGTCACTGCCTAACTCCGCTGCCAGCTCAATGTCTTTCTTATTCGGATCTATAAAAAGGCTGGTTGCAATATCAGTTTCTCTTAATCGGGGAAAGACTCGCTGTTTGAAATCCTCGAAAACCGATGTCATATCTAATCCGCCTTCCGTGGTCAGCTCCTCCCGGCTTTCCGGAACCAATGTAACCAAATGGGGATCTACATCAATGCATACATCCAGCATCTCATCGGTGGCTGCCATCTCAAAATCGAGCGTACCCTGCACCTGTTTTTTTAATTTGTGTACATCTTCATCTCTGATATGCCGCCGGTCTTTTCGCAAGTGAAACACAATTCCGGTTGCTCCTGCTTTTTCGCATACTTCCGCGGCCTCAGTGGGATCGGGATATCCTTCTCCGCGGGCATTACGGAGTGTCGCAACATGATCAACATTTACCAAAAGTTGCATATATTTATGCGCCTTATTTTTTATAGTTGTAATTAAACCTTTAAATATAGATCATTTAGTGGAGTAGTTTAAGTTGTAATACAAAGAAAATCATGATTTCTCCGAAGAATATTGTTAACATTTTTCTGGCAGGATGCCTGTTGGTCGGATGCGGAGTGGCCCGCCAGACGGGCAAACCGGTAGCATCGCAAGCTTCTGAGGATTCACAATCCCCGGATAAAGAAGAAAGAACCGAGGGTAAAGCCGGATTTGAGCAAGACTCGATCACGGCAATGAGCGTTTCCTCGAAGGAGAATAGCACCGAATCATTATTGGAGCAGGCCTATAGTGAATGGGAGGGCACGCCCTATGTTTTGGGCGGTTATTCTTCTAATGGGGTCGATTGTTCCCGTTTCGTTAATATTGTATTTGATGAGTATTTCGGAAAGGAGCTGCCAACTAATACCCGTACTCAGCTGAATGTTGGGAATGGAATCCGGCGGTCTGCTATCCAAACCGGTGATTTGATTTTCTTTCGAACGGGACGAAAAACGCTTCATGTGGGAATTGCCATGGATGAGAAACAATTTATGCACGCTTCAACCTCAAGCGGGGTAACTATAAGCAAGCTGAATAAAAAGTATTGGGCCAATAGATACCTTGCGGCCAGAAGAGTCTTGTAAACGAATTGCTGTGCACGAATAATTCTCTTGTATGTTAAAACTGCTGTTACATATTTATTCATAACAATATTAGAAAGTCATACACTAACACTAATTTTTTCCTCTTAACTTGTTTTCTATGCGTTCATATATTCGAATACTAGTATCTCTTTTAATCATCGGAAGTGTTGTCGCCTGTAGTAACGAAGATCAATCCCCGAACTACGTTCCGGTGGAGCGGTCTGAGTTCCGTACCGAACACAATGGGAAGCAGATTGACCTGTATACGCTGGAGAACGAAGATGGTATGAAAGTGCAAATTACCAACTACGGCGGAAAGATTGTTTCTCTGCTGGTGCCCAACCGTAATGGAGAGCTTGGTGACGTAGTGCTGGGATATGAAACGGCCCAGGAATATATTGACGGTATAGCTTCTCTTGGAGCCACTATGGGACGCTATGCCAACCGTATTGCAAATGCCCAGTTCAATCTCAATGACAGTACGTATTACCTGGATGAAAATAATGGCGCGCACTCTATTCACGGAGGGGAACAAGGCTTCCGGCACCAGGTATGGGATGCTGAACAGATAAACGATCAGACCCTTCGGCTGACCCTTTTCTCAGAGGATGGAGAAGGAGGATATCCGGGCAATTTGGATGTGAGTGTTGTCTATACGGTCACCGATGATAATGAACTTAAACTGGAATACTCCGCCAGCACCGACAAGCCTACCTTCCTGAATATGACGAATCATGCCTTCTTTAACTTGAAAGGAGAAGGGGAAGGAAAAATTTTGAATCATGAGCTTTATGTAGATGCCGATCAGTACACGCCGGTAGACTCGACTGCCATTCCCACCGGTGAGTTGCGCGATGTAGAAGGAACGCCCTTTGACTTCAGGGAAGCCACGCCCATTGGAGCCCGTATTGATGCAGATAACCAGCAGCTTGAGCATGTAGGAGGGTATGATCATAATTTTGTATTAAATAAGGATTCGGGAGAAATGGATCTGGCCGCCCGATTAATAGAGCCCGAAACCGGACGTATTATGGAAGTGTTTACAACCGAACCCGGTTTGCAGGTATATACCGCCAATGGACTTACTGGCGAAGGCAACCAAGTCGGGAAAGGGGGACATGCTTACGGACCGCGATCGGCCGTTTGTCTGGAAACCCAGCACTTCCCCGACTCGCCACATCATTCCCATTTTCCTTCTACCCTAATAACTCCGGATGAGGATTACAGTTCTACAACTGTTTATAAATTCGATACAATAAATTGATGATAGGTCATCCACAGGTATGTGGATACAGCCGTGTTTTTAGATTAGAATCTATTTCGATAGACCCAGACCTTTTAATCTCAAGTACGAAAGTTGTTTCTATTTACATTTACTGAGATCCCATAAAGGCAGTTGTATACGAAAATTATGGTTCGCCTGAGGGTCTTAAGTTCAAGGAGATGGAAAAGCCGGTTCCAAAGGATGATGAAGTATTAGTCAAAATTTATGCAACAACCGTTTCATCAGGGGAATTGCCGCCTGCGAAGAGCTGATCCGTTTGCAGTTTGATTCTACAATGGACTGACTAAGCCTCGGAGAATGATCATGCTCGTGAATGAGCTGGCCGGTGAAATTGAAGGCGTTGAGAAAATGCTGCAGGACCTATTTATAGAGAGGGATATTTAAAGTTCCGAAGTTGTTTAAGTTATTGAATGTTAGTTTCCCTTTACTGATTAGTAAAGAGCTGTTCTTACATATTGGATTTCTATAACAAATCTGTTATAGTAGAAAAAAGGGTACTAAATCTTTAATACGCCTTTGTAAATAAAGGCTGATATCATATGCAGGATTGAGGGTTGCTATGCAGGTACGATATAAAAAACAAGCGTATCAGTTGGCTAACATTGGACATTGGGAACTAGATGTAGAGAATGGAGAACTTCATTGGTCGGATGAAATCAAAAAGCTCCACGAAGTTGAATCCGATTATACTCCGAATTTAGAGCGTGCTCTTGAGTTTTATAAAGAGGGGGAATATCGTAAAATAGCCCGCTCTGCTGTAACCCGGGCTATTGAAGCAGGGGAGCCATTTACTTTTGAGTCCAAAATTATTACGGACAAGGGCAATGAGCGTTGGGTTAGAGCAATAGGTGAACCTAAGATGAAGGGAGACCGGTGTGTTCGGCTTTTCGGAAGTACGCAAGATATTACCGATCTGAAAGAAACAGAAAAAAAAGCCCGGAAGGTTCAGAAAAAGCTGCGTGATATTATTGAGCATAGCACCGTTATGTTTTATAGACATGATACCGATCATCATTTGACGTACCTGAGTCCACAGTCGAAATACTTTTTGGGATGTACACCTGAAGAAGGAAAACAAAAATGGACCTCATTTGTTACTGATCATCCTAAGAATGGGGAAGGTATAAAAAGGACTCAAGAGGCTATCGAAACAGGACAAGCCCAGCCTCCGTATGAGATACAGTTAGAAAGAACAGATGGCCAGATAATTTGGGTTAAAGTCAATGAATCTCCTATCGTTGAAGAGGGAGA
Source organism: uncultured Balneolaceae bacterium (assembly GCA_964468695.1). Taxonomy (GTDB): domain Bacteria; phylum Bacteroidota; class Rhodothermia; order Balneolales; family Balneolaceae; genus Fodinibius. Next base: position 5,006 of record CAYXVW010000175.1, read on the forward strand.
GACCGTGGAGATTGTGGGTTGCATGACAGATATCACGGAGCTTAAAGAAAAAGAAACACAGCTGAGAAATATAGCTAACAATATTGATGGGATGGTCCATCGATACCAGCGATTTCCCGATGGACATGATGAATTTATTTATGTTAGTGAGGGTGTAAGAAACCTGCATGAAGTTACTCCCAAAGAGGTATTGGATGATCCCGCTATTTTGTGGTCACAAATCGTGGATGAGCATGTCGATAAAGTAAAAAAGTCAGTTGATGCTTCAGCCGAAAATCTGGATAAATGGAATCAAAAATGGAAGGTAGAAACGCCCAGCGGAAGGGAGAAATGGATCCAGGGTCGTGGAACTCCCAAAAAGTCCGAGGATGGGAGTATTATTTGGGATACTATTCTGCTGGATATAACAGAGCAGGAACAGGCAAAAAACAAGCAGCAGGAACTTTATCGCATTATAGAAGAAAGTCTGAATGAGGTTTATATTTTTGAAACAGATTCCCTTAAATTCGTATACTTCAATTCGCTGGCCAGGGAGCAAACCGGGTTTACAGAAGATCAGCTGCAGCAAATGACGCCTCTTGATCTTATAAAGGATATAGAGACCCGTCAGGCTTTTGATAAATATCTCATCCCGTTAGATCGTGACGATAAAGAGGTGGTAACGTTTAGTACAATCCACAAACGTTCCGATGGGTCCGTATATCC
>CAYXVW010000176.1:0-5696 GCA_964468695.1 uncultured Balneolaceae bacterium
TACTGTTTCTTTTCGGGATCATCTTTGGCAAAGTATCCCTGTCTTGCCAGTCGTTCCAGCCGGTCCATAAACTTTTTGGGAGTGTGATTTACCCCGTCCAGTATAAAATGACACAGTTTCCCGTTATGCGTCATCGGGATACAGCCATGGTACAGCAGGTTCCCGTTTTGTACTCTGTACATACTTCCTTTTGCAAAGAGAAAGCGTACATGTTCCTGTAACCGCTCGCTGTTTTCAAACGAGATACTGAGTTTCTCCATTACGGCCTTTTCCAGATCGGATAACTCATACGGATTTTCCGGATCAATGGTTGGGAAATGGGTGTCAAGCAACGGATAGGTTTTATCACCGATCCTGACCGTCCCTTCGTTATAGTCGATCTTGTCCAGCAGGAGGCGGTCATCCATCTGGTATTGCGGCCTGCGTTGAACAATTTGTCCTTCCAGTTTCAGCTGGATTATTGAGATCGCCTTTTGCATCCGGGCCATCAAAAGCTGTTCATTTTCGGTATATCCCTCTAAAGCCTGTTTCGGTCGAAACTGCTCGCATGGATCATCACCATACACATTCACGGCAAGGGACATCAGGGGAAGGATGCTGATTCCATACCCATTCTCAAGGGTTTCCATATTAGCATAACGCAGAGATACGCGTATCACATTCGCCATACAGGCTTTACTTCCGGCTGCCGCCCCCATCCAGACGATATCGTGATTGCCCCACTGAAAATCGACTGAGTGATGTTCCACCAGTCTATCCATAATAATATGCGCGCCGGGGCCCCGGTCGTATACATCGCCAATGACATGCAGCCGGGCAATCGTCAGCCGCTGGATCAGGCGGGCCATAGCAATGATAAAGGCATCGGCTCTCCTGGTATCAATAATGGTACTAATAATACTGCTGTAATACTCCTGGCGATTTTCGATGCCTTCCTGTTTGTGCAGCAACTCCTCAATTATATAGCTAAAATTCTCTGGCAGGGTTTTTCTCACTTTGCTCCGCGTATATTTTGATGAAAAGACCCTACACAGCTTGATAAGCTTAAAAAGTGTTTCTCGATACCACTCGTCTGGATTTTGAACATCTTTCAGGATATATGGCAACTTTTTTTCGGGATAATAGATCAGCGTTGCCAGGTTCTTCCTTTTTTGGGCGTCAAGCGTATTTTTAAAGAGCTCGTCTATGCGACGTTTTATTGAACCCGATCCGTTTCGAAGCACATGCAGAAATGATTCATACTCTCCATGGATATCTGAAATAAAGTGCTCCGTTCCCTTTGGAAGCTCCAATATAGCACTGAGGTTTATAATCTCGGTGGAAGCGGACCTGATAGTTGGATACTGTTTAGCCAGCAATTCCAGGTATTGCTTTTTATCAACGGTTTCTGACATAACTGTTAGTTTTTATGCTGACATTAATATTTCCCGGCAATAATCTGTTACGTAATTAACTCAAATCTTTATCCAAACGTAAACCGAATAAACGGTACAGCCTCACAACCGGCATTGGCATATATTACATATATTCTTAAAGGCTTCTTTGTGAAAGCCTCTATTATTCGGATGCCAGGCGGGTAATAACATGCTTCAAGCCCTCTGCAAGCAGGGCCATGCGGTGATAATCCAGACGTTCGGCGGTATCGGCGGGGGAGTGATAGTCCGGATCGCGAAACGGCAGCGTGTCTGTAATCATGAATGCCGGATAATCAAACTGCCAGAACGACCAGTGATCCGACCAGCTTACACCCGGTGTAATGCCGGGCAATGCCACGCCCTCAGCCTTTAATTCCGTATTTTTTCGAAAAATATCCAGAGATTTATTCATCAGGCTCCTGTCCGCAACCCGGGACGCAAATGCAATAAAGTTTGCCGTATTCGGATAAAACAGTCCCAATCCCGGCAAGGGAAATTCTTGACTCCCCTCCCGGTCGCTAAAATATCCCAGTCCATCCATAGCTATCATTGCTTCAATTGTCTCACCCTCTTCTTGCGCTTTCCGCGCATATGCGTAGCTGCCCATATCTTCAGTTTTAAAAAAGGGAGGCTCTTCGTTGGCAAAGGACACAAACCGGATTGTTTTGGATTGAGGATAATCCCTAAACCATTCGGCCAATATTAATAGTACGGCAACCGCTGAACTGTTATCATTGGCGCCGGGAGAGCCGGGCACCGTATCATAATGAGCCCCGATAATAATAATTTGCTCAGGACTTCCCTTGCCTTTCAATTCCGCAATGACGTTATCAGCTGAACTTCCCTGGAATGCGCCCCCCTGTATCTTATAGGTCTGCCTGTTTACCGAATAGCCTGCCTGGTGCAACCGGTCTTCTATCCAAGCCGCGGTTTCCTCCATCCTGGAAGGCCTGCGCATATTCCTTTCTCCAATGTATTCCGACAGGTAACGGACATCTTTCTCCAGTTTTTCAGCCAACTCTCTCAGATTTTGTGAAAGTTGATCGGCGTTATTTTGCTTATCTGATTCAGCCATTACCATCCGCCCAAATTATAAATACCACGGTTTTCTAAAGACACAACGGCCTATTCTGTTTTTTAAACATCCACTGGCGTATATCCGTTTAAGCTGCTTGTTATATGCTGGCTTATTCTGGAGATACCATTGTAAATTGAGCCCATTTTCCGGATGAGTCCGTACATTTCCCTGAAAATCCGCTTGTATTATTTCGCGCGAGCTCACACTCTAAAGTCACTTGCTCTTCGGGCTCGTTAAACATAAAAAACAGGGTGTCCCTTTAAATATGGGGATTCCGTACACTGACTGAAACCCCATCAGATCCGATGATATTAATATCCAGGCCACTTTCTGTATATGCCACCTCATAACTGACAGGAATGGACATCTCGGGATGATTCATAGGAGTAGATGCCCTGTCCAGTGTCCTTCTTTCAGTTCAGGAGTTGAATTACAGGCAGTGACTAAACAGACAGCAATTAGTAAGATATTTTTCATTAGATCTTTGAGTTATGCACAGGCAAAATTGTAGTATACCAACCTTGTACTTAAGGCGTGAAGTGTTTTTTAACTAATTTCGAAAAAAATGTCACCTAAACTACAAATTCATTGGGTTTTTAGCCATAACTACTCACCCGGTTTCTGTAGTTCTATCACTTTTTTGCATGTTATCAATATTAAATACTTGAATCACCAGTCATCAGTTCTGAAAGGTGAAGCCGGAAGTCCTTCGTTGTTATATAGATTTGCTTTCTCAGGATTATCGGCCCAAGCGTATCGAACATGTAGTGGGTTCTCTATTTCATCATTCCACACAACCACTTCATCCCCATCAATTTTTGCCTGTGCCCATTTGAACTCCTGGTCGTTCCCGGCAATAGCAAAGTGATGCAATGCATTGTCTCCCAAAGCTTTCAAACCACTTCCGGTATGATCAAAAGAAAGGCGAATTGAATCGCCTTCTATCTCCATAGATTGATAGATGGGTCCAGAGTATACAAGCTCTTCATCGTACGCAATGCCCCGTGCGGCGAGGGCAAGCCGATCTCCCACATCCTTTTTATTTAAAGGGTGAATGTCGTTCCATTCCCCAATATCTATGGCGACGGCCATTCCTGTACAAGGCACCTCCAGCGTATTTAACTGCGCTTCCCGCAGTCGGGCCCAATCGCTATCGGATGGCTGTTCAGATGGTTTCTTATAATTGGCCAGCTGTACATAAAGAAAGGGAAAATCTCCCTGCTTCCAGTTTTGTCTCCAATCTTCAATCATGGCCGAAAATAATTCCTGATATTCCTCTGGCCGATCAACATTGGATTCCCCCTGGTACCATATAGTTCCCTTGATACGGTAATCCGTCAATGGGGCAATCATACCATTATATAAGCCCAATGGTTTCCAGCGAATGAACGTCTGGCTTTCCAGCGGCTCCATCTCAGCTCCTACTTTGTACTTCCACTCACCCTTAAGATCAACAGTGTCGGTCTCGGTTGTGATTTCATAGGGCTTGTCATAAAAGAATCCTCCACGTCCTCTTTCATTTACTACTCGCAGGGTTATATTGTTTTTACCTTCCCGCAGCACATTTTCAGGAATGTCATACCATCGCGGAGGGTATTGATACGTTGTGTTCCCTACAAAAACTCCATTGACAAAAGTGGAATCGGCATCTACGATACGCCCCATCTCCAGACGTGCTGGCTTGCCCGCCATGCTTTCAGGAATTTCTATTTCTTTTCGAAACCACACCACTCCATCTATGGGACCGGTCTCCGTATCTGCCCAATAGCCCGGTATTTCCATGGTATTCCAATCCGAAACATCAGTACTATTGGCATACCAGGGCTGGGTACCTTTATAGCCCGCATCTTTTTCAGTAGAAGTTGTATACCACTCAGAGATTCGCTGCTGATCGGCCGTTTCAATCTGTTCGATCAGCTCATCATCTCTAAACCGGAGGGCTTCCTCATAATACTCAGGAAATGATTTAAGAGCTTCTTCACTCATCCAGGATTCTATCGGAGATCCGCCCAGGCTTGAGTTGATAATTCCAATAGGGACCTCATACTTCTCATGCAGGTGTTTGGCATAAAAATGAGCGGCGGCAGACCGTTGGTGCACACTTTCGGGGGTGGTAGGGATCCATTCGCCCGATGGCAAATCCTCCTCGGGATGATCAAAATTATATCTCTGCGGAACTTCAAAATGACGGATATGAGGATAGTCAGCCGAAAAAATCTCCTCTTTGTAAAGGGGAGCAACACGCTCCATTGGAAGCACCATATTTGATTGTCCCGATGCTACCCAAACTTCGCCCACCATTATATCTTCAATTGTTTTCTGAGTATCCGACGCGATATGCATTTCATAAGGTCCGCCGGCGTCCATTGGGGATAAATAAACCGCCCATTCACCGGAATAATCGGCGGTAGTGGTATATACCGAGTCCAGAAAAGTAACTTTTATTTTTTCCCCGGAACCGGACCATCCCCAAATCTTAACTTCTTCATTTCTTTGGAGTACCATCCCATCGCTGACAAGTTGCGGTAACGTAAGCTGGGCTAATGCAGGGGTTGCAAAGAGGACTAATAATGCAAGTATTCCAAATTTTTTAATTTTCATTATTTGTATTTCAATCTTAATAAGAAAGGGCTTAAGTGAGCGTTCAGAGAATGTTTATAGCGCTGATTAGGGGACTGGTTCAAAATAAGATTTAACTTCTTCGCTTCTGGAATAAAAATATACAGCTGGCAATATGGCCAGTTGAACAATAATCCCAATAATATTTCCGGTACTTGTCAGGACTTGAGATCCTTCGATGAAAACGACCGAGCCAATATCTACAACTGCTCCGATAAATAAAAGTATTGCGACAGCTATTACTGTTTGCATAGCTCCAGGCCATCGTTTAATAATTCCTATCCCGATATAGATTAAAATTGGAATCAAAATTATCGCCAGATATAGGTAGGAAGGGGCGGTAGTGGAATAGTACAGTATACCGAATATGGAGAGTAGCGAAACCCCGCTCAGGATATAAAGTCCTACAGGAGTATTTTTTCGATTATTTGAAGTCATGATTGGTTTTTATTAAAACAATCCCTCTAACAGTCACGTGTATTTCAGTTTACTATTTGCCCCTCAGAAATACAACCCTAGGATTATAAAAACGAAGGTAAAATCCTATACTATTATTGACCATCTTAGATAATTTGATTAAATTT
>CAYXVW010000177.1:0-5670 GCA_964468695.1 uncultured Balneolaceae bacterium
GAAGGGGGACTCAAACGGGCTTTCAATAAAAAATCGATTCGAAGCCTACATCCGGGACTTACAGGATGAAATCTGTGATCGATTGGAACAGATTGATGGGAAGGCACGATTCCGCCATGACGATTGGGAACGAGATGGCGGAGGCGGAGGGCACACCCGCGTTATTGAAAAAGGCGATCTCTTTGAAAAAGGGGGAGTGAATGTATCCTCTGTACATGGAGAATTGCCCGAGCTCATTCGAAAACGTTTTGAAGTAGAACAGGGCTGGTTTTGGGCAGGTGGGATCTCACTGGTTATTCATCCCCAAAGCCCAATGGTACCCACGGTACATGCGAATTTTCGCTATTTTGAGTTGTACGATAATGCCGGGATGAGTGAAATACGGGATTGCTGGTTTGGTGGCGGTGCAGATTTGACTCCTTATTATCTTTGGGATGAAGATGCCGTACATTTCCACCGTATCCTTAAAACGGCTTGTGATAAACATGGCAAAGAATTATATCCTAATTTTAAAAAAGAGTGTGACGAATATTTTTATAACGATCACCGTTCAGAAGGGCGTGGTGTAGGTGGATTGTTTTTTGATTACCTGCGTCCTACTGAAAAACGATCGGCAGAAGATTGGTATGAATTTACTACTGAGGTGGGCAGTGCTTTCCTGGAGAGCTATGTGCCTATTGTTGAACGAAGGAAGGATGAGTCTTATAACGAGCAACAGCGCTATTTTCAGGAAGTTCGTCGCGGAAGATATGTAGAGTTTAATTTGATCCATGATCGTGGTACCTTATTCGGTCTGAAAACCGACGGGCGAACGGAATCGATTTTGATGAGTTTGCCCCCGCGCGTTCGATGGGATTATGATTTCGAGATCAAAGAAGACAGCCGTGAGGCGTATCTTATTGATCGCTTGAAAAATCCTATTGATTGGATTGCATATGGAAAAGAAGAAGGAATTTTGGAATAAATAATAAATGTAAGGGCGTATTGTGATACGCCCCAATAAATTATCATTAATATGACACACGGACAATTTCCATATATACGGGGACGACGATTACGAGCCAGTGCGGCCATCCGGGATATGGTGGCCGAGCACAATCTTAAACCCGCTGATTTTATCGCTCCTGTTTTTGTGATGGAGGGGGAAGATAAGAAGGTGGAAATTCCTTCTATGCCGGATTACTATCGCTATACACTGGATCTGTTGATGGATGAAATCCGGGAGCTCAAAAAAGTGGGTATCCGGTCGATATTAGTGTTTGCGAAAGTGCCCGATGAATTGAAAGACAACAAAGGCACTGAGGCGCTTAATCCCGATGGGCTGATGCAGAGGGCGGTACGAGCGATCAAAGAGGAGTTCCCCCAAATGCTGGTAATGACTGATATTGCGATGGATCCGTATTCAAGTTACGGTCATGACGGTATCGTTGAAGACGGTGAAATCCTAAATGATGAATCCGTTGAAGTGTTATCAAAGATGGCGGTAAGTCATGCCAAAGCGGGAGCTGATATGGTCGCGCCATCAGATATGATGGATGGCCGCATCGGGGCCATGCGTAAAGCCCTGGATCAGCAAGGATTTGAACACACTGGAATTATGGCGTATAGTGCCAAATATGCTTCCAGCTATTACGGGCCTTTTCGCGATGCCCTGGATTCTGCGCCTGGATTTGGCGATAAAAAAACCTATCAGATGGATCCGGCAAATGTAAAGGAAGCAATTAAAGAGGCAAAACTGGACGAACAGGAAGGAGCTGATATCGTGATGGTCAAGCCCGGATTACCTTATATGGATGTTATTCGGGCCGTTAAGGAGAACATTACGGTGCCAGTTTCAGTATATAATGTTTCAGGTGAATATGCTATGTTAAAGGCTGCTGCTGAAAAGGGATGGCTTAATGAAGAAGAAGCGATGATGGAAGCACTTGTTGGCTTTAAACGGGCCGGTGCTGATTTAATAGCCACTTATTTTGCCAAAGCAGCATCAAAGATATTGAACAATAAAAAATAATCATCTTGACCGTAAGGGAGAGATCTTTGTTAGATGAAATAGAACACGGATTTCTCGCTACGCTCAAAATGACAGAGAATTTATTTTAGAATATGTTAGAAACAAGTAAAGAATTATTTGAACGAGCAAAGAAATCAATTCCCGGTGGAGTTAATTCTCCCGCACGCGCTTTTAACTCAGTAGGCGGAGCACCGGTATTTTTGGAAAAAGCCGAAGGATCGATTCTCACCGATGTAGATGGTAAGGAATATATCGATTATGTGGGGTCCTGGGGACCAATGATTTTGGGACATGCTTATGAGCCGGTTATCAAAGCGGTTCAGGAAACAGCGGCCAATTCAACTTCATTTGGGGCGCCGACTGAACTGGAAGTTAAAATGGCGGAGTTAGTTAAGCGCATGGTACCGGGCGTTGATAAAATTCGTATGGTAAATTCCGGGACCGAAGCCTGCATGAGTGCTATCCGTGTGGCCCGTGGGTATACCGGACGAGATAAAGTGATCAAGTTTGAAGGCAACTATCACGGCCACGGGGATTCCTTCCTTATTAATGCCGGTAGCGGCGCTCTCACACTCGGTACTCCCAGTAGTCCGGGGGTAACCGAAGGAACCGCAAGTGATACCTTAACGGCGGACTATAACGATTTGAATTCAGTTAAGCAGCTGCTGAATGAATTTGAAGATGAAGTTGCTGCTATTATTGTAGAGCCTGTAGCCGGAAATATGGGATGTATTCCTCCCCAGAAGGGCTTTCTGAGTGGCCTCCGTGAGCTTTGTGATGGCCATGATGTTGTGCTTATCTTTGATGAAGTGATGACGGGTTTCCGTGTAGCTCAGGGGGGCGCCCAGCAACGATATGGCGTGACTGCTGATTTGGTCACCTATGGTAAAATTATTGGTGCCGGTTTACCGGTCGGTGCTTTTGGCGGAAAGGAAGAGATCATGCAAGTAGTGTCACCCGACGGACCGGTTTACCAGGCCGGTACGCTTTCCGGTAATCCGCTGGCGATGATTGCCGGTTACACGCTTTTGTCGGAACTACATGAAAATCCTGTACATTACGATGAATTGGAGGAAAAGACTACCTATCTGTTTACCGGATTAAACGAAATTTTTACTGACTATAATGTGCCTGTACATTTAAATCGTGTTGGTTCTATGCTGGGCTTTTTCTTTACGGAAGAAGAAGTTGTTAATTTTGAGACGGCAAATACCACAGATCAAGAACTGTTTAAAGCCTTTTTTCATGCTATGCTTAAGAAGGGGATTTATTTACCTCCTTCTCCCTTCGAGTCGCTGTTTTTGGCAAACTCACTGACAAAGGAGATGCTGGATCAAACACTAGATGCTGCTGATGCATCGATAGAGGAAGCCCTTGATAAGATATAAGTACTGGATATATGGGAGAATTTATTGAAAAAATGAAAAAAAGATGGGGGGTAAAAACGCTGGGAAGTGTCTTGCTAATCCTGTTTATTTTTTCTATAACAGGGATATCTGTACTCTATGTTCGAAGTGCCGCTTTTGGCTGGCTGGGGATAGATGGGGAGACTTCTCTTTGGATTGAAATCATGGCTTGGGTCATCATCGTTTTTCCTGCCTATCAGCTACTCCTTTTATTTTATGGCTTTATACTGGGACAGTTTGAATTTGTATGGAATTTCGAAAAGAAAAGCCTCCTTCGTATAAAAAGCTTGTTTATCAGAGAGAAGAGCTAGTCCTCCATTTTTTCAAGCTTTTTCTGTTTCTTACGGGCAAGAGAATCTACGACTAAGCTATAAGAATCCTTGATCCATTCTTTAATAAGCTCATCATCAAGATCTTCATTAAGATATATGGTGTTCCAGTGCCGTTTATCCATATATGCAGCCGGTTGAACTTCCTCATAAAGATCCCGAAGCATAGCTGCTTTAACCGGATCACATTTAATTTCTATACTTTCAAAATTGTCTGTGTCGGTTATGGCAAAAACTTCATCCATAACATTAATAGCTAAAATGTTATCATCATCGAAGGGATAATCTTCTGATGTACCGTTGAATGATAGACAAAACTTTTTGAAATCCTTTAACTTCATGAAGGTAATTATATGTGATAGATTATTGGCGTTAGCTAATTTTTGTAGTAAAAAATGAGTTAGTTGTTAACCATTTTGTAGTCATTTATAAATTCATTAATCAATCCTTCTGCAGATTCATTAATGACATCCAGCTGATCATGTGATACAAGTCCCAAAGTTGCAGTCTCCCAAGTGTTAGCAGTTGTTTGAAGATCCCTGTTTAGACTTAGCTTTACCGGCTGATAGAAATATACATTAATAGCAAAGGGAATAAGTCCCCGCCCGGCATTCATGGCATTAATATGAACGTAAAGAAGCGGAAATTGATCCGATTCCTTAAGTTTTTTTTCAGAGATAACCGTTATATTATTTTCACTCAGCATTTGTTCTCCCATCTTCTGTAAAGAGGATATATCAATTTCTTTAGCTTCCATGAGCGAAGATGGCGCTTCATAATTAACAGAAAAACCCATCGACTGTATCCCTTTCAGGGAGCTACGTTCCCTGTCAACTTCATTTTGGGCCTGTAAAAGCATGGGGGAAAGCCCCAAAAAAAGCATGATCAATATCCTATGTATGTATTTTTTAAACATGCTTGCGGACAAACAGCTGATTTATTACAGTATATTGCAAAACTGTGCCAGGGAATATCTTACAAGCAGCAGTTAGGGCTCTTGAGAGCACTTTAATAATTAATGTAAAGATATAATAATGAATGGGAACTGCAAGTATAAGTTTATACTCCGTAATATCGTAATACTACGTTTTTAAAAACCTTTCCAAACAGCTATAGTAAAGAGTAGCCACGATAGGATAAAGCATACACCACCTACAGGTGTAATGGCACCGAGCCAGCGTAATCCCATGGTTGACAACAGATATAAACTTCCTGAAAAGATGATAATTCCGGCCACCATTAAAATACCTGACCAGTATAGCAGGCTGGAATTGGGTAGGTATTGCGCCGTTATACCTACAATGAGTAATCCTATAGCATGGTAAAAGTGGTATTGGACACCGGTGCTGAAAATTTCCATCATCTCTTCTGAGAGTATATTCTTTAGGCCATGAGCTCCGAATGCCCCAAACATGACCCCCAAAGCCATAATGATAGATCCCAGTATTAAAAATAGTTTTTGCATAGCTTATTTTTTGCAACTAAAACTGATACTTAACTTGGCCGTCACATAAATTACTTTTTGTAAAAATAGCCGATGTAAATGAAGGAATAATGAATACGTCAGATGGAGCGAATATTTATCCTTTAAATCCCACTTCTTTATGTGTGCCATCACAGAACGGTTTGGCGGACGACTGGCCACAGCGGCACAGGGCTATATTTTTTGTGCTACTTACAGGTTGGGCTGTTATAGAAAATACTTGGTATTCACCTTCAATTAAGGCAGGCCCGTTTTTCATTAACTTTATGATGAGTGGACTTTCACCGTCTTGCTTTTCTTCGGTAGGCGATTCCAGTTTTTCCGGATCGAAAGCAGCAGGAGCTTCAAAAAGAATATCCCGATGTGAATTATCGCAAAGCGGCTTGTTATCGGACTGTCCGCAACGGCATAATGCCATACGGGTATCTTTGAGTACCGTTT
>CAYXVW010000178.1:0-5614 GCA_964468695.1 uncultured Balneolaceae bacterium
TGCTCTCGATATTTTCTCACACAATTTTGAGCATAGCCAGGTAGGGGATGACCATAAACATGCCAGGAAGTCCCCAGATCATTCCTCCTGCAATGAGCGAAAGAATGGTTACCAGCGGATTAATTTGTACATACGATCCTGTGATATTAGGGGTGAGAATATTATTCTCGATAAATTGAACAACAAAAAACTGCCCGACGACTCCCAGTGCCAATCCCGGTGATTGCGTGGCCAGTACGAACAGAAAAGCGATACCGTAACCAATGACCGTTCCCAGGTATGGTATCAGGTTAAAGATAGCAGCAACCAATCCCACCAACAACGCATAATCGATGCCAATAAGATAAAACCCCAGGCTGTTAAGCCCTATAAGAATAAAGCAAACAATCAAGAGTCCCTTTAGATACTTTGGAACAATTTCTGAGGCCTGATCAATAATATTTTGGGCCGTTTCTTCCTCATGGTTAGAAATAAGCATCGACACGAACTTACGGAACTTATCGCGGTAAAAAAGGAGCAAAAAAGTATAAACCGGGAGCAGGCCAACCGTTAAAATAGTATTGGCGGTACCGGTAAACAGTTGGGTTATATATTCACCCGATCCACGGATACTTTCAACGATGTTATCCAGCTGCTCGGCCGTTACCCCGAATGTGCGGCCCAGTGCCCAGCGAAAGCGAGTAATGTTGGTATCAATTTGATCTTTTATTTCCGGCAGATCGGTAGTGAACGTAACTACCATGAGCGATGCCCCGTAAATAATACCTCCAAGCAATGTAAAAGTACCGACGATCAATATTAGATTTGTTGTTATTCGGGATATATTGTTCTCTTCCATTTTATTTGCCGCGGGGAAGAGTAAATAGGCAAACAAAATCGACAGAAACAGAGGCACCAGCAACTGACGGGCAATAATGAGTACGGCAATAATAGCGAATAACAGTAGAAGCCGTATTAAATATCGTAGTGCGATAGGATATGTATCCATAGTATTATATCCCCCTGAATTATTGTTATGGTTATTTTATCGGACATTTATATTTTCCAATCTCTCTAACAGAGTTGTTTGTATTTGAGGTCTCTTTTGGGACGCAATTTTATTTGCCAGATGCATCGCACATCCCCAGGAGAGGGTAACCCCCGCTCCACCGTGACCATAATTATGATAGACCTTTTTGCCATCCATTGTTTCATGGTCTAAACGCAACCCGTTTTCTTTGTTACGGATATAGCGATATCCCATTAGAACAGATAAATCATCAGATTGTTCCAGAGACTGGCTATACGTTGTATTTAAAATCTCCTGATTGAGATCAATGATCGCCGAAGGAATATCAAGACTATCTATTTGATATGTTTGAGTATTCCCTTTTGGACTATCCACTGTTTTACTATCGCTATTATCTAAAAAGCCGGATTCGCGGCTACCGCCCAAAATCCAGCCATCCTTGCGTGGATAACAGTATACATCGCAGGCATTGCCGGAAGAGTCGGAATAGGTAGAGGCTTTTGGGGTATAGTTATAGGAAATGATTTCGTCACTGCTGTTGGTGATCAGCGGGGCTTCGGACTTGTGAAGTAAATGTCCCTTCAATATCAGTTGCTTCTCCACCGGATCATCAAAAAGGTCAGGGCTGCCCGTACCGCTGCAGTTGATAATAATATCAGCCGGTAGTGTTGATATATCACGGGTATACAGCTTGCGCTGAATAAACTTGCCGCCTGTTTCTTTGTAGAGTGAAATTAAGGCCGGAAAATAAAGCGGCCAGTCGGCAAAGATGCAGTCAAAGGCCCACCCAAATAAATCTCCCGACAGGGAGCGGCGTGGAATCTCCCGGGGATGAAATTCCTCTAAAGAATTAAAATTCATCATCCAGTTGCAGTATTCGGGGTACTCCTTCTCAAATTCAAAAACCTCAAAATGCTTATGGAGCGTCAGGCCGGGAAAGGATCGCTTGCGCAGCTCGTAAAAGAATGATTGCGAAGATTGGAAAAGCTCTTCTAACTGATTTGAATAGACCGAATGGGGTATTACCGAAGCGGACGGAAAGAGACTTGCAAATTCCGGGTGGGCATTTTTATCGGTAATGTCCTCATCTTTTTTATCGGTATATATTTCGGTTTTGTAACCCATCAGCTGTAGCGTCAGGGCTGTAGTAACTCCCGATACTCCAGCACCGATAATGTTAATATTATTAGAATCCATAAATGACTAATAATTAAATACTAAAGCTAAATCCATTTAGCATGGAAGCTGATCTTCAATGTTTATTTATTCAGTCCACGGAAGATGATCGAGATCCATATTTCCGCCACTGATGATAATACCAACTTGCTGATCATGCGTGTCTATATGATTGAATGCTGCCGCAACCGGTACAGCCGAGGAAGGTTCTATGATAATTTTCATCCGTTCCCACACAAAACGCATGGCATCAATAATTTCCTGTTCTTCAACGGTAATGATATCATCAACATGTTTTTGGATGCACGAAAAGGTCAATTCACTCAGAGAGGTTCGCAATCCATCAGCTACGGTGTCTGTGCTTTGTACCGGATGCAGTTCCCCAGAATGAAAGGAGAGATAGGCATCGTTGGCTATCTTAGGTTCCGTACCAATTACTTTTATATTGGCCGACAGTCCCGAAGCGGCAATAGCGCTGCCACTCATGAGTCCGCCCCCACCAACGGGAGCCAGCAGCATATCCAGTTTGGGATATTTTTCGAGCAGCTCCAAGGCGGCCGTACCCTGACCCATAATAATATCGGGATTGTCATAGGGATGAATAAAGGAAGTCCCGGTTTCAGCAACGACCTCTTCCAGGGTGGATTCGCGCGCTTCTTGGGTGGGGTTGCAAAAAGTGATTTGGGCTCCGTAATCGCGCACGGCTCGGACTTTAACCCGGGGAGCATTTTCGGGCATTACTATATGAGCCGGAATTCCCCGGAGCTTTGCTGCCAGTGCCACCGCCTGGGCATGATTGCCCGAGGAGTGGGTAGCAACACCATTTTGAGCATTTGCGTCCGACAATTCTCCCACCGCATGGGTAGCGCCCCGGAATTTAAAAGCCCCTATCTTTTGAAAGTTCTCGCACTTTAAAAAAAGTTGTCCCCCGCCGGCCCGTTCATTCACCTTTTGGCTGCTTAAAACAGGCGTGCGGTGTACTTTGTTTTGAATCTTAAGATACGCGCTCTGGATATCAGAAAATGTAGGAATCTGCACGATAACAGTATATAAGTTAATGTTGCTTTGTTTAGGTGATAGAGGGACTTAATCCATAGTGACCTTTGTAAGAATAAAACCGAAAATAATAAAATTTAGAAAGGAATAGCATCTGCGGTCTCCGGGGATAAATAGGTCAGTGGCTTATTTCCTTATGGATTCCTTGATTCCGCTCAGGAGCGATTTCCACCAGTAGTTAAAGATGGATTTCGATTCATCACGTTCAAAACCAATACGGCCCGCCTGCATATCGTTTCCGGGAGTATTCTGTTTTCTGACAATAAAATTATTGGCTAAGAACGTTTTGAAGTTTTCCAGCAGACCGTGTTGTTTAATCGATTGCTTATCGAGCACGGAAATACTAAAGTTTTCATAATTCATGACAAGCGTACCGCTGGATTCTTCTTGGTTAAGCGTCATTTCAAAGGTCAGGCTGTCTAGCTGGCCGTTATCTATTCGGATAAAAGCTACGTGTTCCATCATCTCGTTAAAATGGGGCATTGGCATTTCATGAAGTTTTCCTTCTACTTTATGAAACCCATTCTGGGTATCCATTGGAAACTCAAAATGGGCATCAAGCAGGCCTGTTCCCATGACCCGGCTTTCCGCATCCAGAGTCGTGGTGATGCCTTCGTCCACATCTTCCGGGTAATTACTGATGTTTCGGAAAATAGCGTTGGTCTCTTCAAAGGTGATGGTACCCGCTCTGGGAGTGTCACCCACATATTCGCTATAAGAAATATAGGCGTTTTCAATACGCAGGGAGTCCATTTTGACAGCAATATTCAGATCACGAAAAGCAATAAAGGGCAGGGGCTTGGCGACCGGTGGTCCTGAAGGAATACCCCGGTTGAGGTAGTCTTCGAGCCGGGAATCGCTGATATGGCCGTAGCCGGCATAAATACGGGCAGATTCTACGAGCCGGGGGAAGTCAACCGATTCAAATCGAATATCCGGAATGGACAGGTCAATGCGGTCGATGGTAGTGCCGTGCCGGCGGGCGAACTCCAGCTTTCCATAGCGGGGGATAAGCTGCAAGGAATCCAGAGCTACGGTTTGATCATCGGAGGAGATCGAAAGATGATCAAAGGCAATGGTATTCAGGCTGTCGGAGAGGTGCATCATAAATTCCCGGGCATCCAGAGAGATATCATCGGTAATAAAGAGGCGTCCCGATTGAGCTGAAGCCGAGTCAACTCTTATATCTCGAAGTGAGAGATCCAGCTGTTGGAGAGAAGAAAGCGTATCACCAGTTTGGGTGAGCTTTCCATGGCCGTTTTGGATGATGACTTCACCTATTTCCAGGGCAGTGTATCGGTCGGGGATGGCTGCAAGGATAGTAGAATCAACAGAGGAGAAAGGACCTTCATCCCGGGAACTTTTATTTGGATTCTTCAGCGCGGAGATATCGGGGGTATTAAGGGTTAGCGTGCCAATATGCAGTTCTTCACCCATGAGGGAAGAGAAGATATTAACTCCGCTTAAGCGTAATTGGCCTAGGGAGCCTGTAAAGAGAAAACGTGGACCAGAGGTAGTGTCGCCCGTGGCGGAAAACAGGGAGGTATCGGCATTTACACGGATGTTACTAACGGTTGCCGATCCTGAGAATACACTGAGGTCAAGCTCCTCAAAATCAATAGTATAGCCTTGGGTATTTGATTGCTTAAGTTGGTCTCGCAGTTGGCTTTCCACATAGTTATTTCCCCAGAGGAATATTGCAAGCTGAAGAATAAGCAGTATGAGAACAAGTCCGCCAATAAAATAGAGAATACCTTTAAGCAGCGGATTCACTCCAGAGAGTCTTATCTTGATCTTTCCCATAGGGCAGTGGGTAGGTTGATAATTGAATACACAAGCTAAAGATAAATTTTACGAGTTAAAACAATCGTTTAGTAGCCGTTGGAAATATGATGTTGAAATGTGAATTGCAATGAGATGAATGATTTGAGACAATATAAAACTCATAATCAAATATTAAGCTTTTAGCTATTAATGACTGGGTTACTAACGGATTTTAAGATATGCTTTTGTATTTGTTCAAGATTGGGATAGCTACCGGCTACCTATCTGGCATAACTACAATTTTATTCACAAATTTAAAATAGAATACAGAGAGCACAAATTTTCTGACAATAATTAAAAACTGATTTCATACATTCATTTTATAAGTATTGGAAGTAGAGTAGTAGAATATTTATTTAGCCCTAACTTACTATGAGAAAAGTACTTAAAGTTTTTACCTATTCGTAAATTAGGTGAATTGACCTATATACATCTTGCTTTAAAAAAGTTATTCTTGCTCTGAAAATGTTTGCTTTTATAATGTGTTATTCGAATACGGCTTGAAATACAGAATCCACAGAATACAAAAAGTGGAAGGTCGTTAAAAAA
>CAYXVW010000179.1:0-5569 GCA_964468695.1 uncultured Balneolaceae bacterium
GGCTGATAACCTGCCAAACAACATTAAAGAGCATAAAGCCCATTAGAAAAACCAATGTACCTCGTACCAATCGATCAATTTGTTTTCGCATATTTCAAATTATCAGTTTTTATTTAACGTTTTGAATCCGCTGGATCAGTTTGAAAAACTCCGGCTCACTTTTTTCAAATTCCTCGTAGATGGCTTGAGCTTTTTCCTGAAAAGGTTCTTTATCTGGGCGAATAACTTCGACACCGGCTTCCTGTACGGTTTTTAATGCTTCTTCTTCGGCTTCTGCCCATATTTTACGCTGATATTTTTTTGAGCTGTCTGCAGCTGCTTGTATCCATTGCTGTTGTTGGTCAGTTAAATCATTCCAAGTTTCCGTACTGATAAGTAAGACATCAGGGATAGCGGTATGTTCATCAAGGCTAAAATAATTGGAAACTTCATAATGGCGTGAACTTTGATAGCTTGGAGGGTTATTTTCCGCTCCATCTACAATTCCCTGTTGTAGAGCTGTATATAGTTCCCCCCATGAAATAGGCGTTGGAGAACCGCCGAGGGTACGAACCATATTGACAGCCATGGGGCTTTCTTGTACCCTTATTTTTAATCCTTCAAGATCTTCAGGGGTCCTAATAGGCCGTTCTTGTGTATAAAAACTACGCTGCCCGGCATCATAATAAGTTAAGCCCCGAAGCCAGTATTCTTCACCGGCAAGTAATAGCTCCTGACCTATTTCACCATCTAAAACATCAAAATAATGTTGTTTGTCTCGGAACAGGTAGGGAAGGCTGAAAACCCTTGTTTGAGGCACAAAGTTTTCGAGAACGGCACCGGAAACCTTCGTGACGTCTAAGCTCCCTATTTGGAGAAGTTCCAGGAGTTCGCGTTCAGATCCAAGCTGTTGACTTGGATAAATTTGGACCTGAAGTTTGCCATCCGACTTTTGGTCAATTAGTTCGGCCATGCGAACCATTCCTTTATGGACCGGATGCGTGACATCCAGGCTATGAGCTAACTTAAGACTCCTAACATCCGTTAATTCTTCTCATCTTGATAGTATCCCTATTAAAAAGATACTGATGAAAGCGAGGGATAGACTTTTGATTATATTCATGATTTGCTTTCCGGCTTAATTTCCTTAATAAGTGCTAGAGTGTTACGCACATGCTCTTCAAGAGCTTCAAAATTTTTGTTATTGAGAAATTCTTTGGTAATCAGTTTTGAGCCCATTCCCACACAAGTGGCTCCGGCCTCAAACCAATTGCGCAGATTTTTTTCTTCTGCGGTAACCCCACCGGTAGGCATAATACTGGTCCATGGACAGGGACCTTTAACAGCTTTTACAAAGCCGGGACCCAGTTGGCTACCTGGAAATATTTTTACAATTTCCGCACCCAACTCCTCTGCCTGTGCTATTTCTGAGAGCGTACCACATCCCGGAGACCACAATACCTTGCGGCGATTACATACTCGCCCCACATCTTCCCGTAGTTGGGGTGTAACAATAAAATTAGCGCCGAGTTGCAGGTAAAGGGAGGCTGTCCCAGCATCAGGAATTGAGCCCACACCTAAAATCATTCCGGGAAGCTCTGATAGGGCAAATTTGTTGAGCTCAGCAAATACTTCATGGGCGAAATCTCCCCGGTTGGTAAATTCCAGGAGCCTTGCTCCACCATTATAACAGGCTTTTAATACCTTTTTACTTGTGCTTATGTCATTATGATAGAACAGGGGGACAAGACCCGTTTCTTCCATCACGGTTGCGACCTTTATACGTGAATATTTTGCCATAAGGGTTTTATTAAATAAATAAGTTTCAAACGTTAAGATTCTGTTTATCGGGCGACGCGACCGGATCCATCTCCTTCCATTAGCGCTTCAACTTCTTCGAGGGTAGCGAGGTTTACATCTCCGGGAATGGTATGCTTCAGGCACGAAGCGGCCGTTGCAAAATTGAGGGCTTCCTGGTCGGTTTCGTAAGTCAGGAGTCCATAAATAAGCCCCCCCATAAATGAGTCCCCTCCACCAACTCGGTCAACAATATGAGTAATTTGGTAGCTTGGGGCTTCAATAAATTCATTGCCATTATAGAGTGCCCCCGACCAGCTGTTATGGGAAGCACTAATAGATCCACGCAAGCTCGTTACTATTTTTTGGGCTTTGGGAAAGCGTTCCATAAGCTGTATGCAAGTAGTTCTATAGGCCTCCTCTTCGGAGCTATCGCTATTTGTCTCTATTCCAAAATATTTTTCAGCAGCATAGCTACCCCCAAGAATGACGTCACATTTTTTGACAAGTTCCGGCATCACTTCAGAGGGCTTTTTCCCATAATTCCAAAGTTTGGAGCGATAGTTCAGATCAGTGGATATGGTCATTCCCAATTCATCGGCAGCGTTGATGGCATCCAGGCAAACATCCGCCGCTTGCTGAGAAATAGCAGGCGTAATGCCCGACCAGTGAAACCACCGGGCATCGGCAAATACTTTTTCCCAATCAATCATATCTTGCTCAATTTCTGATATGGCTGAATTTGCCCGATCATAGATGACCTTGCCGCCGCGATTTACCGCTCCTTTTTCCAAAAAGTATAATCCCAGTCGCTGACCTCCCCGGATAATATGATTGGTTCCCACTCCGTGTTTTCTTAACTCCATTATAACACGTTGTCCCAGATCATTATCGGGTAAACGGCTTATAAATTCGGTGGGAATACCAAAATTGGCCAGTGAAACGGCTACATTAGATTCCGCACCCCCGAAAACAATATCAAAGGAGTTTGTTTGTGAAAAACGGAGATGATCCGGCGGGGAAAGCCGCATCATGGTTTCTCCAAAGGTGATTACTTTTTTCATGAAAATCCCTGTAATTATTTTTCTGGAAAGGTAAAGTATTCTTTCGCATTATTATAACTAACATCTGAAACAATTTTACCAAGCCAATCCAGATCATTAGGCAGAAGTCCTTTTTCAACGTCATTGCCGATAAGGTTGCATAAGATTCGCCGGAAATATTCGTGTCTGGGATAAGATAAAAAGCTCCTGGAATCCGTCAGCATACCAATGAAGCAACTAAGCAAGCTCATATTGGATAAAGTATTTAATTGTTTTTCCATCCCATCCTTTTGATCCAGAAACCACCAGGCTGAACCAAACTGCATCTTTCCACGGGTGGAACCGTCGTTAAAGTTACCAATCATCGTAGCCATAACTTCGTTATCCCGTGGATTCAGGTTGTAGAGAATTGTTTTGGCCAGCTGATTAGTAGAGTCCAGTTCATCTAAGATACGCGCCAGGTTACGACTTTGAGGGAAATCACCGATAGAATCGAAACCGGTATCCGGACCCAGTTTTCGACGCATCCGTTCATTAGTATCGCGAAGTGCTCCCAAATGGTACTGCTGTACCCAGCCTCTTTGTTCATACATCTTTCCGAGTTCAAGGAGCAGATAATAGGT
Organism: uncultured Balneolaceae bacterium; assembly: GCA_964468695.1. GTDB lineage: Bacteria > Bacteroidota > Rhodothermia > Balneolales > Balneolaceae > Fodinibius. The sequence goes on from CAYXVW010000179.1 coordinate 3,443, forward strand.
AAGTCCTTTTTTCTGATTATCGGAAATAGTCTCGCGGTTCCGTATTTGCTTAAACCCTTCTTCAAGTTCTTTCAGCGAGAGGTCGGCATAAGGTATATTCTCAAGTCCGTGATCGGCCAGACGGCATCCCTGGCTATGGAAATAATCAATCCTGTTTTCTAGTGCACTAAGCAGATCGGCCAGACTTTCAATACCGGTATTGGATACTTCACTCAGCTGGTCAAGATAATCATTGTATTCTTCCACATTGCCAAAGGAATAAGCTTCATCAGGACGGAAAGCAGGAAGGACCGTAGTATCAAAGGATTGTTGTCTTATCTCTTTGTGTTGATCCAGCGAGTCCACCGGGTCATCGGTCGTACAAATAATTTCTACATTATTCTTTTCGATGAGGCTTTGCGTACTGAAAGAAGGTTTCTGTAGCATTTCAGTACACGCATCATAGATTTCTTCTGCAGTATCATCATTGAGAAGCTTATCAATTCCAAAGTATCTTTTAAGCTCCATATGGGTCCAGTGGTACAATGGATTTCGCATAGTATAGGGTACCGTATGAGCCCATTTAAGAAACTTTTCTTTATCCGGTGCATCGCCGGTAATATATTTTTCATCTATTCCCAGGGTTCTCATAGCTCGCCATTTGTAATGATCACCATCGAGCCAGATACCGGTTAAGTTATTAAAATTTTTATCGGCAGCAATTTCGTCAGGGGGGAGATGGCAATGGTAGTCTATAATAGGTTGCGGAGCAGCATAATCATGGTATAATTTTTTTGCAGTCTCAGTTTCCAGCAAAAAATTTCTTGTAAAAAAAGTTTTCATAATGATGTGTGTTTAAGAATCCTTAGACGCAAACGATTGCATAATAAAATAAATATGACGTTTATTATAAAGCTTGTTGCTCTGCTTTGACTTTATCTTTACGCATCGAAGACGCTCTGATTATAAGTTCCGGTTTGAGTGTTGTATCAAAAGGGATATTTTTTGAATCGGAGTTTATCTGTTGAAGAAAGACCTGGGCTGCTAATTCTCCCATTTGGCGGGTATGCTGGTCTATCGACGTTAATGGGGGATCTATAAAAGAAGTGGACAGGTCATTACTGAAACCTACAAGGGCGACTTCATCTGGGATTTTTATATTCTTTTCCTTTAAGACTTGTATGGCTCCCATGGCGGCAAAATCACTAGATGAAAAAATAGCATCAGGTACTTCATCCCCTTCAAAGAGTTTATGAGTAAGCCGGCGCCCGGTCTCCAGAACTTGTTCTGTTTCGTCAATAAGGTCTCCTTCCAGTATCCAGTCCTCATTTATCGGGAGATGGTGTTTTTTTAAAGCATCTTTATAACCTCTAAGACGCTCTTGGTATATGTTCAAATGACGTTTCCCCATGAAATGGGCAATTTTTGTACATCCTTGCTCTATGAGATGATTAACCGCCATTAAACCACCTTGGTAATCATCATTAACTACTGTATTGACTCCGAGCTCTTCATTTACACGATCAAATAAAACCAAGGGGACACCTCGGTTAATCGCCCGCTCAAAATGGGAATAGTCGGTTGTTTCCCGAGCAATAGAGGCAATAATGCCGTCTACCTGCACTCTCAATAAGGCATCGATATTCGATTTTTCTTTGGATGCTATATCATCTGATTGCGAGATAATTAAATTATAGCCCTCTTCCCTTAAAATTTGCTCAATACCTTTGATAACGGAGGCAAAAAACCTGCGATCCGAGGTAGGAATAATGACTCCTATAATATTGCTTTTCCCTTTTCTTAGTGCTGAAGCAATATTATTAGGTTGGTAATTCAGCTTATCAGCCATTTCAACGACTGCTTTTTTTGTAGCATCGCTAATCCGGGGATGATTTTTTAATGCTCTTGATACAGTTGATGCCGTGACATCCAATTTATCGGCAATATCCCGAATCGTTATTTTTTTCTTTTTCATACTTTAATTATGCAAATGAAAGAAAATAAAATGCTCAGTATCTTATTTTCTCTAAAGCAATTTTGGTTAGTCTGTTGAGAAAAATTTCTATCAGCAGAGAATGTAGTAAAAAATATTTTGCTGATATATACAAGTAGTAACTACTGAATTGTGGGATAAAATGGATTTAACAA
>CAYXVW010000180.1:0-2343 GCA_964468695.1 uncultured Balneolaceae bacterium
AACCCCTTCAAAAAGGAAAATGTCAAGTAGATAGTCCTCAACTATATCTTTAGGTAAAGCATTACAATAAATTCTCGTTTCAAACCCTTGGCTGGCAACCTGTTTTTTAATCATGTTAGGATTACCCAATTCCCCATCCCACCGATATTTTCCCGGACAAATTCTGCGTTGTCATTAATGGCTACAATACCCATATTATTCGTATGTAAATGATAAAATAACTTACTTAAACAGAGGATGATGATGGGATTCTACAAATCTATAAATGATAAAAGCAGTGCTGGTTTTAACAAATATAGCGAATCAGCATTCCGGCATGATTCTATTCATGCAAGGCAAGGCAATGTCAAAGTAATGAACCAGTTAGCTTGGAGATTGTTGTTTTTTGTATTTCTCATCGCTGGAGTCGGTCTTTTAAACAGCCCCGTCTCAGCCCAGTCAACTGATGTTAAAAACCTTTCCGTTACCGTTACTCCACCGGAGGAGGTTGGTCTGTCAAGCGATCGGCTAAAGCATCTCACCCGTGAAATAGATCGCAACATTGAGGAGGGTCACTTGGCCGGAAGCGTTGTACTCATTGCCCGGGACGGAGAAATCGCTTACCTGAATGCGGCCGGCATGCAAGACCTTGAGGAGAATATCCCAATGAAGGGAAACACTATCTTCCGAATTGCCTCCATGACTAAGCCTATCACAACTACGGCTGTTATGATGCTCTATGAAGAAGGACGGTTTCTGCTCAACGATCCCGTATCAAAATATATTCCTGCTTTTGAAAATGCCCGCGTGCTAGCTGATTCAGAAAATGATTCCAGTTCAGATCCGGCAACAAAACCGGCAGAAAATCCGGTCACTATTCGCGATCTGCTTACCCATACATCGGGGCTAGCTTACCACTGGGATAATCGACTCGGTCAGCTTTATAATGACAATGGAATTACTCACGGTCTAATTAGTGATATGGATTCGTTGGCTGAGGATATTCCTAAACTGGCGAAATTGCCCCTGATTCATGAGCCCGGCGAACAATGGACATACGGATTGTCTATTGACGTTCTTGGATATCTCGTTGAAGTGGTTTCCGGCATGCCATTGGATGAATTTTTCAAAACAAGAATTTTCGAGCCTCTCGGAATGGACAACACCCAATTTCATGTATCACCGGAACAAGAATCTAGATTAGCGACAGCCTATACCGTTGGAGAGGATGGAACTCTCAAACGTATTGAAGACGAACCGGTGACAGGTGATGGTGCAAACAGGTATGCTGCCTACTACCCTCTTAATGAAAACCATAGATTCCTTGCAGGCGGTGCGGGCCTTACTTCAACCGTACTCGATTATTATAAGTTTTGTCAAATGATACTGAATAGAGGCGAACTAAATGGTAAGCGTCTGCTCAGTCCCAAAACAGTGGAGCTGATGACTACCGATCACGTCGGAGACCTCCTGCCAAACATGGGTTTTGGCTATGGATTCGGAATTACCCGTAATCTTGCCGAAGAAGGAGAACTCGACAGTCCCGGCAGCTTTGGTTGGGGCAGCTTCTGGTACGGCACCTTCTTCATCGATCCCGCCGAAAATATGATCGGCATTAGCGTGGCCCAGAAACATCCTGCTGGCGGAGCAACTCTGAATAACAAGTTTGACATTCTTGCCCGACAGGCGATAGTGGAATAATAATGTGACTATCGGAATACCCCCAACCCATCAAAAAGGGAAATGTCAATCTGCAGGCATCCAAACTTCCGACTGCTGGAAATCAGGGCAATGCTCTTAATTGTTGGTTACTGTAGCTTTTCACTTCGCACCCTCTGTACTTCTAACTACAGGGCGAGTGTACTTAGAAGTACACTCGGTATGTACCGGTAAGTACAGTGCGACTGGAGTAGTAAGTACAGTCGGTATGTACTTATAACTCCATGAGGCAGGGAGTAATATATCCCTGCCGGGAATTTCGAAAAAAGCTGTTTTTTCTGTTGTTGCTCCGTTCTGTCAGTACTTCTCTTAGCGGCAATAACCTTCACATCGCACGTTCTATGGACGTCCCACTATGACTTATAAGATCTATCGGAATAGGAAAGCCAGGCTTTGACAAATTAAAGTCCTTCTTCTCATAGACCTTTTCAGGATCTCCCGTGTAAAATATGATTTTACAATACACAATAAGTTTGTTAAATAAGTTTTGGGTAATGAACTACAAGCAGGGATTTCTTTCGGGACTGATTATCACCCTGATTGTAACTGTGTTAACTCCAATAACTCAGTATATAACCACGGTCGTTATTACGCCCGATTTTTTTGCAAATGTGATCGAATATTCGGTTCAGCAGGGGGAGATGA
>CAYXVW010000180.1:2443-5542 GCA_964468695.1 uncultured Balneolaceae bacterium
ATGGGAATACTTACTACGTCTGTGGTGGCTTTCTTCACGAAAAAGGATAGCCCTGACACCGTAAAAAAGGAGTTTGAGTGAAAAGGCTGTGTTATAAGAAATTACGGCAGGGTATACAATAAGACCCAAAACCAAGACCGATATGAGTATACCGAACGGACGTTAATCTACATTTATTTTCGGGTAATTCTTCGGATTAAATCGCATTGCTGCCGCGTCCAATATTGCCCCAAGCATTTGTGAATAATCCATTTCAGCAAGACTACACATCTTAGCTAAATGACCATCCCAGCACCATCCAGGGTTTGGATTTACTTCTAAAAGTTTTGGTTCTCCCTTACTGTTTAATCTCCAATCGAAACGGCAATAGTCTCTGCAGTCTAATCTTTTAAATAGCTTGAGACTGTGGTGGATCAGTGCCTGTTCCGTATTTGAAGGTATGGAAGCCGGGATAGATTTCAGGTTGCTCATATAGGGAGAATCCGGCAGCCATTTTGCTTCGTACCCGCAAATTTTGGGCAGGTGGTCAGGTAAATTGGAATAATCCTCTTCAATAATGGGTAGCACGGTGTATTTTTCCGTATTTCCGATAATACCGACGGACAGTTCAGCACCGGTTAAAAACTCTTCAACCAGTATGGGTTTAGCATACCCAAACTGTTTCCGTATTCTATATATGGCATCTGCAAGTTCTTCAACTGAATGGGCCACATTATTTTTGGTAATTCCAAAGCTTGAATCGCCGAAATTAGGCTTGGCAATGACAGGAAAAGGAACATTGAGTTCAAATAACTTTTCATTTCCCGTTATGACAAAAGCATCGGCAACAGGTACACCCACTTCGGTAGCGATGCCTCTTATAAGTGATTTGTCATAGCAATAGGCCAGCGTCTGAGGATTTGACCCCGTATAAGGGATGTCGAGGATCTCCAGAAGAGAAGGGATATGCAATTCTTTGGTCGCATCATTTTCAAACCCTTCATCACATAAATTCAAAATAATATCCGCTTTATCCTGTATTTGCTGTAAATCAGAAACCAGCGTTTTGTGATTGTTTAGATAGTCAAACTTATAGTTATCTAATTTATTAAGTGCTTTTACAAGCTTTTCAATGGTATCAAAATCATCCGAATCAAATACTGCATCCGGTTTAACGGCGTCCCTGAGCGAAGGGTCGCCCATCACCACAACTACATTCTTTACTTTCTTTCCGTTCTTTTGGGGCGTTCGTTCCTTTTCCACTTTGGCCGTAAGGATAAACCGCTGTTCCATCATGCCCAGGTCCTGATGACGAAGGGACTCAGGCTTCGTATTTCCGTGAAAACTTACCTCTTGGAAATTTGCTCTTTCAATAAGGGCAGACAACTGTTCTTTTGTGTATAGCCGCTCTGCATAAAATTGATCGACGACCACCCCTTTTTCGCTATGTGTAATGATTTCTCTTGTGATGAGCCGTTCATTATCTTCCGCCAATGAGCGCTCCCTGCAAACAAAATGCTTATCATCAATCCATTCCCAACTTCTTGGTGTAAAATTTTCTCTTATATAGCTACCGTCGGCAATATCCAGTAATACTTTTCCTCCGGGTTTCAATACTCGGAATATTTCCTCAAGTATTTTAATATCATCATCAAGTGTTTCAAAATACCCGAAGCTGTTGCCGAGATTTGTTACATAATCAAAGGAATCAGCAGGATATGGCAATTTCCTTATATCTCCTTCTTTAAAGGTAATGGAAAGTCCTTTTTCCTTTGAGATCCTCCTGGCTCTTTGGATCAAATAACGTGAGCGATCTAATCCGAATAAGTTATAACTTCCTCGGTTAGCCAGTTCTATAAGGTGGCGTCCTTGTCCGCAGGCAAGATCTAAAATAGTATCTCCATCCTTTATACCGAGGATCTCATGGAATAGGGTTACCTCCTTTTCGGTAATTTGAGGGTCTTCTACCACATCGGCATCTGTTTTTAAATACATGGAATTAAAAATCTGCTTCCACCAATCGGAGGGCAAATATTGTTCAAGATTCTTAACCGGCCCTAACGTTTTTGAGTGATTATTGGACTTCCGTGATTGGTTGCTTTCCTTTTTCATAAAATAAATAGTCTGTCATTTATAGTCTTTATGTATTCGCTGGGAGTTTATCGGACTTGGCATAATAAACAGCGACCCGTCTCTACTCATAATTACTAATCAAATTACGGAATTTTTTATTAAAGTCGATCTCTTCTTCCTCTCAAAGATTTGTCAGCGGCATAATATCCCATTAAAAATAATCCACCTCCTTCATAAACCCATCTTTTGATGTATCCTGCTTCTTTGTCTAAGATTTGTGATTTAAAGGAAGGGGCAAAAAATATTACGGATGATTGATCAATTTGGCTTCGCTCATTTAGTAGATCTGATTTAATTTCAAGTTTCGCTTTTTATAAACCGTCAATAAATTCTTTATAGTTGTCCTAGTTCGGCAGAGGCGCCTCTGCCCGAAAGAGAATCGGAGCTGGTTATCTTATTCAAGAAAAAAGGAGTGCCGGTGTACGCCGAGGAGCAGGATAATGAAGATCCACCCCGGCACATGCAACGCGGTGATGTTAAACAGGTGGAGCGAAGGTCAGACGTAGCTATAAAAATTTCGGCTAGTGGCGAGACTCTTTTTGAAGAAGAATATTCACCTAAAGGCATATTTCGCCAGAGGCTACAGCAGTGGTCTTATTAATATTCCCTTGGCACCGGGCAGTCATACAGTAAATGCTCAGATAGGCAATGCGACGGAAAATGGAGTTGAATGGAAACAAAGCGTGGAATAAACTCTGGAAATTGACAAGGGAGAGGAAGTAGTCCTCAAATTTGATTAGCAAGAGGGGTTCCGGTGGTATTTCTGATAGGAGGGAAATATTTGTCCATCCGGATAAGAGATGCCAGCTTTTTTTCCTGCGTATCACCTTTGCATTGTTGTTTACTGATACAATTACCATATTATTTTTGTGAGGCATATTCCCAAGATACAAGGGGCCCCCTTTGAATGATTGCAGTTTTTAACACAACGCTCCCCTAGCTATCCAGAACCTAGAAAAAATTTGCATGCATTAGGTGGCATCGAGG
>CAYXVW010000181.1:0-5533 GCA_964468695.1 uncultured Balneolaceae bacterium
TGCGATAATGCTACCTCCCGTAAGGTTGTGGAATTTTTGAGCATTGAACGCACCTCCAGGCGGTAGTCACCTGCAGACAGGTCCGGAAGAATGAAGATAAGCTCACGCGACGAGCATCTAGAGCTATTTTCAGAGGGAAATATAAATTGTAGAGATATCTAGAGAAAAAAAGAAAGGATTTAATTGACAACCTTTGCAAAGTTTTCTATCTGATGTACATGGTAAAGCTCAATTTGCTGCAACGCACCATATATGATTCCCACTCTCAGTACCAACCCTTTTTCTAACTTGTTTCTGTCCCGCAGACTATCTATCTATGAAAATGTAAACGTTAACAGTCATAAATTTTCGGGAAAAAGAGATGATACATTCAAGCACATTTTGGCGGACGGTCATCAGCGGATTTATTGCAACTTTTGCCATGATGATTACTGCATTTTTGTTGGGCGGATTTGGCCTGCCGGTTATCGATGTAGGTTATATCATGCAGGAAGTATTCAATCATATCCATGAACACGATCCCTATTCTATCGTCTGGGGTAATGCCGCCTACTACATCATCGGTATCATTCTGGCTTTGATCTGGATCGTTTTTCTGGATCACCGCATTTCCGGCAACTGGCTGATCGAGGGAATAATCTACGGTATCATCATTTCGATTGTTGCCGGACTGATCGTATCCCCGCTTTTTTCTATGGCAGGTGGCGAACCTTTTGGTATTTTTTACAGCGACACCTGGTTTCCCTTCATGACCGTGCTGGCCGGATTAATCATGCATCTGGGATACGGCGTCGTACTAATGTTATGCCTTAAATATTCCGTTGTCCAAAGCGGCTCAACCTCAAATAGAAGATAATCCAACTTTGACTAAACAGGGGAAATAATTTACTCCGAATCAACTCCTGATTTTGTCCTTTGGCCGGCTATGAAATAATTAATTTTCAAGGTATGGAAATTGTTATCGCAACGGCCACTCTGCTATTCCTGGTTGCCATTATCATGTACAACTCTGTAGTCAATTACAAATGGCACAGGAAACATGCGGGCGACCAATATAAAGAAGAGGCCAAACATTACTACTGGAATTTCATTTACTGCAATCCGGATGATCCACGACTGTTCAAACCCCGCGGCGGAGGATATACCGTGAATTTCGGCCGTCCGTCTGCCATTATTATAACCGGCATAATTATCAGCGGATATATTGTGGTTGTTATTTACTTGTAGCATTCACTGCCCGGGCAATTTTTGGGGAGCTGACTTTAACCTGGCCATGTTTCAAATCCGTCAAGACAAATACTATTCATCAATTTGCTCAAAGTATTTCTTATTTTTCGTTTGCTTGCTAACACACGATCGTACGAAGAGGGATCAATCATCTTTTTACTCAGAATCCTGTCATGAAATCGCCGCCAAATAAAATTCGGAAAGTTTGCCTGTATCTTCTTCTGTTACTGCTTATCCCGCTCAAGGGTATGGCGCAAGACCAAAATCCAGATGATAACAACTCATCCGGCAAAGGTGAACTTAAAATTGGACTGGCACTCAGCGGAGGCGGTGCCAAAGGATTCGCGCATATCGGCGTTCTTAAAGTGTTGGAAGAAGAAGGAATTCCCGTTCACATGGTCAGCGGTACCAGCATGGGGTCTGTCGTAGGTGCTCTTTACGCAATAGGCTATACCCCCGCAGAAATCGAAGAAATTGCCCTTACTACCGACTGGAATATATTATTCAACGACAGCTATCAAATAAATCCACAGGATATTACCAATAGTGTTTCAAGCAAAAATTCCTATCTTTTTACGTTTCCCTTAGACGGACACCGTATCACTTTGCCGAGCGGACTCACCGACGGGCAAAACATCTCTATGATGCTCTACCGGCTGATGCTCCCTTATCATAATCTGCATGATTTTACAACTCTTCCCATTCCTTTTGCATCAGTCGCCACCAATCTCGCAACCGGACAGGCACATACATTTACGAGCGGTTATTTGCCCGAGGCAGTACGCGCCAGCAGTGCCAGCCCCACCATTGTTCTACCCGTCAAAATTAACGGTGAAACCTTTATCGACGGCGGCGTATCCCGTAATATACCGGCCGAAGACGCACAAAATCTGGGTGCCGATATAGTTATTGCTTCTGATACGGGAGAGCCCGTTAAAGATCTGGACAGTCTTAATACTTTTGTTGATGTGCTTTTTCAATCAATCGGATTTCACCAAGAAGAATCAAATATAGAGCAACAAAAAAAGATCGATTTCTATATTCGACCGAATATCAGTGATTTTACAACCTTCAGCTTCAGTCAGGCTAAGACCATCATACGACGAGGTGAGCAGGCAGCTCGCGAAATTCTACCGCAAATAAAATCGCATTTGGCAGATCACAATCTGTCCCCCTCCAACTTCAAGCCGATACCTGCTACAGAAAATGATATCCTGTTTATTTCTAAGATATCTTTTTCAAATATCAGTGGTTTTCTAGAAGAACAGGCCCGTATTGCGCTCGATATTCAAACTCCCGCACGGCTTACACTTTCCGATATAGAACGAAAAATCAACAGGCTGTACAGTTCAGAACTTTTCAGCCAGATCTCCTACCGCCTGCAAAATATGTCGACTTCCTCCGAAAAAAAGCTAGTGTTAAAATTAGAGGAAAAGCATCAAGAATTTGCGGGTTTTAGCATGCGATACGACAGTCAATATAAAGCATCTTTGCTTTTCGGCGGATCGTTTACCAATAACTTTTTTGAAGGGGACCGTGTCACAATGCAACTGCGGGCAGGCGAAATACTGGAGCTTGCCTCTACTTATAACACTCTTTTTACCTTGGCTCCGCTTTCGCAGGTAAATTTCGGATTTAATTTCCAGCGGTCTCCTATCGATTTCTACAGTCAAAACCAAGTATTATCAACGGTTGATGTAGAGAGGCTAAAATTTCGATCATCGGCATCGATACGTTTTTTGGAAAGCACGGATTTTGAAACAGGTGTTGAGGCCGAATTATATAATCTAAATCAAGCCGTAGGCAACACGCTTGTTTTTGGCAACACCCGATTTTTACTACAACCTTTTGCTCAAGTGGGGTTCAATACCCTTAACCGCCCCTATTTTGCCACAAGAGGCCAACTACTGGATGTTAAAGCGATCGTTTCAGATCGCTACTGGGGCGGATTATCCGACTTTACTCAGGTTGCGGCAAGATGGAAATCAACATTTTCTCTGGTTGACGGGGTAAACCTTACTAATAAAGTATACGGCGGATATACTGCCGGTTCCGAAATACCGCTGCACTATAATTTTTATCTCGGCGGCATGACGCAGAATCCGGTATTTAATGTACGGCAACATCCCTTTATGGGACATTCAACTCAACAACTGAGAGCTCCCAATATGCTGGGGGTTCGTTCGAAGCTTCAATTCAGGTTGGGCAAAAATGTTTATCTGAGCGGTGGTATGAATATAGCCCATCTGTCCGACAACTGGACATTCAATATCATTAAAGAACGTATGGAATACGGCTACGCATTATCTCTGGGGGCGACTTCCCTGCTGGGGCCCCTGGAACTATCTTTGTCAACTCCTGACTTTTCTGACCACTATGCTGTCAAAATTGATATCGGATATCCATTCTAAAAACCAGCTGTCAACAGACTTATGCAAAGACAGAAAGAGACCTGTTAAGCTAGCATTAATTTCGAAAATCCTTTTGTGGCTTGGGTTTGTTATCCAGCACTTCTTCAACACGCTCCATAATTTCCGGAGTCATCTGATCAACCACGTCAACAGTTTTCATATTCTGTCGTACCTGTTCAGCTTTGGACGCACCGGTAATTACTGTGCTCACATTCTCATTTTTGAGACACCAGGCAAGTGCAAACTGCGGCATCGGTATACCCGCATCATCAGCAATACTTGACAGCTTCTCTACTTTTTGGAGTTTTTGACGACCGCGCTCCGTTTCCAGCAGATTTTCACGCAACCAATCATACTTTTCCAGCGAAAGCCGACTATCTTCAGGTATACCATCGTTATATTTCCCCGTCAGTAATCCGCTGGCCAGCGGACTCCATATCGTCGTCCCCAGACCGATCTCATCATACAGCGGCGCAAATTCTTTCTCCACTTTTTTGCGTTTGAACATGTTATACTCGGGCTGCTCCATCAGCGGCGGACGTAAATGTTCCCGGCGGGCAAAATCATACGCCTGACGGATTTCTCGCGCCGACCATTCACTGGTTCCCCAGTATAAGGCCTTACCCTCTTTTATCATCTGATTCATTCCCCAGACCGTTTCTTCGATCGGAGTATGCTTATCCGGCCGGTGGCAGAAAATAAGATCCACATAGTCAGTCTGCAGCCGCTCGAGTGCCGCTTCGGTACCCTCCTTGATATGCTTGAATGATAATCCCTGATCGTTGGGACCTTTGCCACCCCAGAAAATTTTTGTCGAAAGAACCAGGTCGGTACGCTTCCAACCGGCTTTTTTGATGATATTGCCCATCATAATTTCCGATTGTCCGCCGGCATAGGCTTCAGCATTATCAAAAAAGTTCACCCCGGCATCATACGCTTCTTTCATCGACTCATAGGCTACTTCTTCGTCTATTTGATCTCCGAAAGTTATCCATGAACCGAAAGAAAGTGCTGATACTCTAAGACCTGATCTTCCTAAGAATCGATATTCCATTGTCAATAATGTCTTGGTTTAATTTTTAAATACTTTTTAGAGTCCGCTTCTATTATTGAAAGGATTTGAGCCCATAATCGTTTCCCACGCACACCCTTTCTACAGTCAGAATTTATAGAATTTACATCATACAGCAACCAATAAGGCCGTCCCATACATAATGGCAAGTTCCAATGTAAAACCGGTAAGGTTACTGTGCTTCGGCCTTACGGTAAATATAGCTTCCGATCTCCACAACAACCTGCAGGATAGCACCGGCCCCGATCGCAAATGCTAAATTTTGAGGCAGAAATTAAGAAAGAGTTTTCATTTAACAATTTTCAATCGTTTATTTCTATTGAATCGTAACTTACTGCCGAGATTATTGCAAAATGCATCGGTACCGCGCAACAATACGTTGGCAACATACAAACGGACAATTTGTCAAAGAGCAATATTCCCGGAAACATTCCTGGCACTTTGATGGAGGCCTTGAAATTCCGGCTTCAGCTTCTCCAGAGATTGTTCCAGAACCCTATTCCGATCCCTCGGCCATCGACCCCGAAGAAACGTTTGTAGCATCACTTGCAAGTTGTCACATGCTCTGGTTCCTGTCGCATGCAGCCAAAGAAGGATTTACAGTAAAAAGCTACGAGGACAAAGCAGAAGGGATAATGAAGGAAACCCGGGATGGGAAATTGGCTATCACAGAAGTTATATTAAAACCATTGGTTGGGTTTAAATCAGATAGTGCGCCCAGTCGCCGAAACTTTGATGCACTACATAAACAAGCGCACGAAAACTGCTATATTGCACGTTCTGTTATTACAGAAATTGTTATCGATGCCCAATTTACGACAAC
>CAYXVW010000182.1:0-3551 GCA_964468695.1 uncultured Balneolaceae bacterium
AATTAGTCGGAGAAGACGGCTCTGGACTGTACCTGCTGGATCGCGAGATGGGTGACAGATAAGGTCAGTATAGGAAAGAATAAGGATATTGGCACAGGGATTTGGGGGATGGTCGGTAATCTGGATGTGGCTCTGCCCCGTCAGGTTGATTTGCCTTGATAGACGATAGCGTAAGGAAATCTCTTCAAGATTTGATCGAACTCGACTTCAGTTGGATCATCGAGATCGAATGTAAGCTTGGTCATTTCTCGAGGATCGCTAGGGCGTTCTTTTTAACCTCGCCCCAAGGTTTGCTTGAGCTCTTCCCTCGCTCAAATTGATCAATCCGTTTTTTCAACTCCTTTGACCAGGCTTTTTCTGATTCAATCTCGGCCTGTGGATTTAGACTTTCGATCAGCAGGTTTGCTAACTCTGCTCGTTCTTCCTCAGGAAGTTCAAGAAACTGTTTCTTTAGTGATTCGTGGCTCATTTGGAATGGTTTTAATTTCGATACATTCGCATAATGCGCTGGGTAGCGGTTTGTTACCAGTTTGATATGGGGATGCCAATAACGACTTTTCCCGTTTTCTTATTCATACTCATGAATCCATCATACCCAGAAAAACTGTTGAAATCTTTGGTATATCGGACTTCAAGCCAAGGTTCGAACCCGTTGAAATTAAATTCCCTGCCAGCGCCAACAGACCAACCTGGCACAAACGAATCAGAAGCCGAGGCAAATCCGTCACCTTCCCATCCAGGTGAACCATTGATGACTACAGGCCTCATGGCATTTTGGGATCCAATCTTGACATCAAATCGAAGACCGGCCTGTGCATAAAACTTTAAGGGTAATACCGCTTTTAAATCTACTGGAAGGGAGAGATAGGTAACATGACTGGCCCCAACATCTTCCATGCCGAACCGAATGCGAGCCATTTTCAGGCTGGTAGATATTTTGATATGATTCGTGATATCTTTTTCTCCAGCAAGTCCTATCTCCCAACCAGTTAGGGGTTCCCTGACGGTAATTCTATCGGTAGAATAAACTGCTGATTGATTGACCGTAGCGGTCAGCGAATACTGATCGATGATTTGGGCTTGGCTGGAAATAGTAATCGCCGAAAATAGTAGAAGTGCAATTATAACACGTTTCATACGCGATATTTTTTAATACTAACAACTAACGTGTCGGCAAATAACCTTCGTGGTGATTGTATTCTCAATTTAACAGAAATTCCGGGTACCGCAAGGATCCGGAGAGTTATCCGGTTTTGTCTCTTTAAGTACATTTATATTGTTAGGTAGGCGCACCTACGGGGCAAACACTTCTTGCAGGACGTTAAGTACTTTTTCTTCGGCAGAGGAGCTGATCGTACCAAGCTTTTTGACGAGTCTTGATTTATCAACGGTTCGGATTTGATCCAGTACCACTTGTCCACGCTTGCCCTGAAAAGTTGTGGTGACTCTTGAGGGATAATTCCTGATGGTTGAAGTCATTGGGGCAATAATCACAGTCCGGATATGCCGATTCATTTCGTCAGGGGAGATGATCAGGCAGGGACGGGTTTTCTTAATTTCCGAACCCTTTGTCGGATCGAGTGAAATCAAATAGACGTCAAATCGCCGGACCGGCTGGCTGGCTACCATGTCCACTCAGTTTCGTCCCACTCGCTCGGGCGTTCAATATCTTTCTGGTCCAGCAGCTTGTCGTCTCCCTTTTGGGCCATTTCTTCAAATGCCTCATCCCAGTTTTCTCGGGTTTCTTCAGCCGGACGAAGCACAATTTCATTGTCTCTGAGAATCATCTCGATCTCCTCTGAAAGGCCGCTCTCTTCAATCAACGGTTTGGGAATCCGGACGCCCTGGGAATTACCTATACGAATAAGCTTGGTTTTCATAATAGTGATATTGGATATCTGTTACACCGAAATATAATTACAATGTAAGTACAATACAACGAAGAAAGGCAAAAATTTGTGCGTCACCTAACGTTGCGGAAACAACCTGCGAAAACTGCTGCTGATATTTAACGGACATTCCGGGAACCGCAAGAAGTGGTGACGTAGAAATGACCCAGCCCCGTCAGGATAATTTGTCGTGATAGCCGTAGCCTAATCGTTGGGAGAGAGGACTTCGTAAAATTTACCTTCTGCAGCATTTTCAATGGTTCTTGATGCACCGGCAAGAAATTCCATAAGATCCTGGTAGCGATTAGATTTCGCTTTTAGGGCAACTATGGCAATAGCGTATTTTGAGAGCTCCTGTTGATATAGGAGGTTCTGATCGATGGTGACAAAGACCTCAAATTCTTGCTGAGCTCTCTCAAGTAGTTTTCCATTTTTTAATCCGGTCCATTTTCTCTCAGTGACCGTTGATACCTGGAATACTGGATTGGTCTCTTGAAGCCTGTACTTAAGCTTGACAGGCAGGCACTCGTCGAGAAGAATTTTTGTCATTTAAGGACTAACGACTCTCTTTTGTGCTCGTTCAATCAGAGCAATAGCTTGCTCTCGGTCTACAGAAGGGAAATCATCAAGAAATTCTTCAACGGTATCTCCAGCTTTTAGATAGTCCCAAAGTGCTTTGATTGGCACACGGGTGCCTTTAAATACAGGAGTTCCACCTAGAATATCTTTATCTCGTGAAATAATTCTATGTGAGCTTTGACCAGCCATATATCAAAATACTCAATCTCCGGCTAATAAGAAATGAAAGGGAAACTACGGCTAACGGTCTGGCGCATAAGCTGCCCGGCAGTTGTATCTGTTGCGGAGGCTTTGAATTTCTAATCTGATAGAAACTTCTCGAAATAGCAAAGCCGGGTCAGGTTCATGCGCTTGTTATGCTCACAGCTTTTCAGGCTCATCGGGCATTTTACGTGAGGAATGTAGTACACTTAAAATCTCGATGGTATTTTCCTCTTCCTTGATCAAATGGATGATGCGATAGGGCGGGTGAAATACTTGCCTAATCGTTTCATCGGAATATTCAGGGACTTTAACTCCTTTTCGGGGATTCCGTGAAAGGCTTTCAGCCCGTTCAAAGATTTGATCAATGGTGCGATGGGCGTAGAGAAGAGAATCAGTCGCAATGTAATTGTAGATCTGATCGAGTTGCTTCGCGGCCCTCTCGGTCCAGATGATTCTCATGTAGCAATTTTATATTTCTTTTTAATCTCTTCATGAGATACGACTCTCCCTTCCTTAGAATCTTTTAAACCCTGCTCGATGGACTGCCGAACATAGATTTTGTACATCAAATCTTCCCACTCAGCATCCTCGGGTAGATCTTCTAGTAAATCTTGGACTTCCTTTCTGAGCTTAGCTTTATCCATAATTGTATGACCTTAGGTAGAATCTATAACTAGTATCGTAAGCTAATGGTAGAAATACAACGAATAAGTGAGGATTTGATTTCGGAACCCGTGGGAGTGGCATAACATACTCTTATCTCCAGCAACCTACCTGATATGGGATTACGAGGCAAGAGGAATGGGCTCTTGGGAAGCATAAAGGCGGGAGGGAGTGCAAACCGTTGATATAATGTATTGATATAACCTCTTGACATAA
>CAYXVW010000182.1:3561-5497 GCA_964468695.1 uncultured Balneolaceae bacterium
ATCGTCTATGTTCCAATTGACATTGGACGAAATGAAAAACAGACCGCCCATATGTCTATTCCTCCCAATTAAGGCAATTGTCGATAATTATGGCAAAGGAAAGACAGATATTGTTCTTCTTCCGGCAAGACAAGAAATTATCATACCCAAAAACTTCAACACACGCCAGAGGGTTTAGTTTTAAAATATATTTGAATATATAAACATAATATATAAACATAATGTCTAGTTTTTGCTAAAGGGAGTCATCTCCGCTAGCTTTTGTACTTGAAAAATTAGAGAGAAGTCATCATGGAGACTATACGTTATTTATTTTTCTTTATACTGGCGATTATTGTTGTTTCTTGCACCACCGGACCTCATGATACCTTCTACAGTGTTTCAGTATCGATTGCTCCCGATGCCTCAGGATCCATTTCTCCGGCGGCGGACAGCTCCTATGAAGAGGGAAGCAATATCAGTCTGCAAGCCAACGCCAAAGAGGGCTATCAATTTACCGGCTGGACCGGGGACCTGGACACCACTGCCAACCCCTTATCACTCACTGTTGACCGGGACTATACCCTCACCGCTAATTTTACAATGGCCGAAAACCAATTCTTTCTCCACGAAAACGGAGTGACTATCCTGTGCCCGGAGGCCGAACCGGGCCAGAAAGGAGAAGTGGACGGAAAAGTATATACAGCGGTTGACAGGGCGCTACTTAATAAAGCACGAGATAGTGCCGATATCCTTACAGTTTGCACTTCACCCGTTACTGACATGTCTTCGTTATTTGCAAGCTGGGACTATGAATATTTTGACGTAGATATAGGTAACTGGGACGTAAGCAATGTTACCAGAATGGATAGCATGTTTTATGGACTGAGAGTTTTCGACCATGATCTAAATCACTGGGATGTAAGCAACGTAAAGGATATGAGTAGTATGTTTGAGGTGACAGGTAATTTCAACGGCGATATTAGCAGCTGGGATGTAAGTAATGTTATCAATATGAGTAGGATGTTTAGGGGTGCAGAGTATTTTAACAGGGATATCAGCAACTGGGATGTGAGCAATGTAACCGATATGAGTAGGATGTTTAATGGGGCATATTTCAACCAAGATCTAAGTACTTGGAATGTAAGTAATGTAACCGATATGAGCGGTATGTTTAGTGGGAGTGTGGTGGGTGGCCCTACACCCTTTAATGGCAATATTAGCGACTGGGATGTGAGTAACGTAGCCAAAATGGATAGCATGTTTTACAATGCCACAAGCTTTAATGCGGATATAGGCCGCTGGGATGTAAGTCAGGTAACGAAGATGGGGGGAATGTTCCACGATGCTGAGAATTTTAATCAAGATTTAAGCGGCTGGTGCGTACTGAATATTGATGAAGAACCGGGAGATTTTTCAACTGGAAGTGCGCTTTCCCAAGAACACCACCCGGTGTGGGGTACCTGTCCGTAGTGTTCTTACCAAGATTTTGTTCATGATTTATAATAAGGGATCGGCCTATTTATGACCGATGTCGATTTTGGAATTACCCATAGATAGGTGTATAACATACTCTTATCTCCAGCAACCTACCTGATATGGGATTACAAGGCAAGAGGAATGGACTCTTGGGGAGCATAAAGACGGGAGGGAATGCAAATCGTTGATATGATGCTTTGATATAACCTCATGACATAACTACCGGTTTTTATCCGGCTGCACCTCTCCCCTCTAAATAATCTCCCAAAGCAACCGCACCGCCATCCCGACGGCTAGCAGCGAAAAGGCTACCTGCAGGTAGGAGCGTTTGATCCGCACGTTCCACATGGCACCCAAAAATCCGCCGGCGAGGCCGCCGATGGCCATGGGCAGGGCGGCCCCGAAGTCCACCTGCCCTATGTGGTATTCCGTCAGGGTGGGTCCGCTTTCCAGCAGGGCCAGCTGGATCCAGCCGGAC
>CAYXVW010000183.1:0-5477 GCA_964468695.1 uncultured Balneolaceae bacterium
ATCCGGACATCGTATTCAACATACCGTCCCTCCTTAACCAAGACTGTGTCCCCCTCTTCAGCGCGACCAATACCGTCTTGTACGGATGTAATATCTCCCTCCTTGGATACGGTAATCTGTGTTGCCGTTGCCAAGTGAACTGACGACAATAGCATCAGCCCGACAAACAATCCAGTTGTTATTCTTATTAATTTCATAGCCTCAATCCTTAAATCTCAATTTTTTAATACCAACCAGTAGCAATATTGCTACACTCTATTCTAAATGGGATACCTCAATCCAGTCCATAAGTTTGCCTGGTTTTTCTGCTATATGTTTCTCAGCTTCTGTGTCTGTTGGCAAAGCCAGAAGCGATGCTCCCATCGGACTGCTTACCACTTCACTTTTCACATACTGTGCCTGGTCGGCTTTAAGCCAGCTACCGCCATCATTATAATTACTCACGTACCGGACTGCTTCTTCGGATATTTCGTCATGCTCGCGATCGTAGGCAACCATACATTCTATTGCATCAAACTTATAGGCCTTCCCTTTTTCGGTAACAATCTGAGCTGCAAATTGATCATCAGTGATCATCATTTTGCAATGGACACATTCGTCACTGCCATAATGTATTTTTGCCGGTTCCTGGCTGCATCCGGCAAACAGTAACAGCAACGCACCAACAACTAAAACCATTTTTAAAGTTGTCATGACCAAGCTTCGTTTCGATTGTTGCTTCTGCACATTCATACTTAGTTAATACTGCTGTCTTCATCGTCCTTGTCCTTGCTTGTCCACCATGCCGCTCCTGCAATGCTCATAGACAACAATGAGATATAGAAACCAATATGGGGCAAGGAGGTTGCATTAATATTGAGCAGCTGCTTGCTCCCGATTAATGGTGGCTGGTATGTCATTCCCGGCACTTTTATGGGAGCATTGGGATTCAGGTTATGTCCGTAGTCGTATCCCCAGATATAAAAATCTACCAGCCCGGCAATGGCCAGCAATACAAAGATTCCGAGCCAATACAGGATCCATTTCCGATCTCCTACTATTGCAATAACTATACCACTTATAATTAAAAAGCCGAATATAAACGGCATAATCTTAAGCTCGGGAATAGAATCAGGGTTAATTTCTTGCATCCCGATATAGTGATTCAAGCCGTTAATGTTATTAAGATCGTTTTTTGACTTGCCTTCTATATTATCGACCGTAATATTCATGCCAATGCCCTCGGGATATTGTGGGGCATCCATGCTTATACTCCAAATGGGTACGAAATAAACGCCAATTAATATTAGCGCTGCTACTCCCATCCAAATTCTTTTGTTAGTGTCCATTATCCTAAGCTAATAACTGAAAGAAAATTACTACTATTATGATCAACGAAAAGAAGAAGAGAGGTTTCATCCTCTCTTCCACAGGGATTGAGGTCATTTAAGATTGACCTGTGCTATAGGATATTTCTACATCAGAATCTTCAGGAGATACCCGAACATATCCGGACATTTCCTGATGCAGAGCAGAACAGAAATCAGTACAATAAAAAGGAACTACACCCGCTTTTTTGGGCTCCCATTTTAAGGTTAGGGTTTCGCCCGGCATAATAAGCAGTTCGGCATTATTTGCGCCCTTAATAGCAAATCCGTGCGGTACATCCCAGTCCTGCTCAAGATTAGTTACGTGGAAGTACACTTCATCGCCCACTTTTATGCCTTCAATATTATCGGGAGCATAGTGACTTCGGATGGTCGTCATATACACATGTACCTCGTTACCATCGCGTTCTACCCGAGTCTCGTTTTCTCCCCTGGCAGCATACGGATGTTGGTTATCTGCTATTTCATAGAATCGTTTTTGATTCTCCATTACTTTTTCGCGGGCAATACCCTGGGCATAGTGCGGCTCGCCTTCCGTCGGGAAATCGAGAAGCAGTTCCATCTTATCACCTGAAATATCAATCAATTGAGCCGAGTGGAACATTTCGGGTCCCGTTGGCAGGTAACGATCTTTAGTAATCTTATTCAATGCTACCAGGTATTTGCCATCGGGATTCTGACTATCACCGCCGGGAATCATCAAGTGACCGGGCGAATAATAGACATCAATCCGATCTTTCACTTCCAGCGTTTCTATATCCCACTTTACGATTTCAGAGGTGATAAACGCCGTTGTGTAGGCATTGCCTTTGCCATCGAACTCAGTATGGAGGGGACCCAAACCCGGATTCTGAACCTCTCCATGCAGGATTGATTCATAATTCAATACGGGAATACCCATTTCCTCTCCTTCAAAATCTTCATTTTCAATTGCTTCCTGAATTTTAGCAAAAGAATGTACCGGGATGACGGTAGAAAGTTTTCCACCAGCAGCGATATACTTTCCGGATGGATCGACATCTACACCGTGTGGCGATTTAGGAGTGGGTAGAAAATAAACGAGACCCTCAAGCTCACGGGGATCAAGCACCCGAACTTCTTCAATCAATTCGCTTTTTGCAACGCCGCCCTCCTCATGATCGATATAGTTCCGATAATGCTCACCGGGAATCATTTTTCCTTCTCCGGCCGCAGCATATTCGGCTGCTTTTCTCCAATTTACCGCAGCGATATAATCCTTGTCATTTTTTGAGGCATTAATTTCAAGCAAGGTATGAGCCTGTTCGCTGTTATAAGAAGTAAAGAACGACCATCCATCCGATGGACCCTTGCCTGCATGAGAGAGATCGTAATTAAATCCGGGCATTCGGATCTGAAAATCCACATTCATTTTCCCCTCCTCAGAAATCTTAATAAATGAGAGGGTTCCCTGGAAGTTCTCTTTATAGCTATCGATACTTACATCCATATTTTGCAGGTTCTCGTCATCCATAGGCACACTAAAACGCGTAGCCGCAGACACATACTCTGTATTCGGCGTTACAAATGAAGAGGCGTGATTTCCTGCCGAATTCGGAATCTCAATAATTTCCTGGGTTTTAAAGTCATCCAGACCAATACGAGCAATACGGGGGGTATTATTCTCATTGATAAAGATCCAACGCCCATCGGTTTCACCATTTGTTTGTGAAAGTTCCGGATGGTGGGCATCGCCCCAAGGCACAAACCCGTCTGTAGTCTGGAACATCGGCTTAGTTTCTTCACTATAGCCCCAACCACTTACCGGTGCCTGTGAGAAAACCGGAATGGTAAAAATGTGTCGACCCGATGGCAGTCCATAAACGCCCAACTGACCATTATATCCACCGGAAAAAAATCCGTAAAACTCATCGTATTCTCCCGGTGCCACATACACCTTCTCTGCTGCATTCGAAGAAGAGCCGAACTCTCCGTTCGAAGTGCATCCCGTAGACACAAATCCTATTACAGCTATGGCCGTAAGCGAACATAGCCAGGATTTTATTGAATGTTTATTCATAGTATTATAAGCCTTTTTATTAGTTTATTTTGAGTTGTTTATTCCGATTCCTGTGCCAAATATTCGACGACAGCCCGCGCATCTTCTCTGCTCAATTGCTGGTCAGGCATGGGGGTGATATATTCCATATACAAGGCATTTGCGATGGGATGCTCCTGAATCATTTCACCAGGATTTAAAATCATATTCATCACAAAAGCAGGTGTTCTTGTATTCATAATACCACCCAGCGGGGGACCTACATAACGGTCATCCATTTTATGACAAGCACCGCATTTCATATTAAAAAGCTGCATTCCCTCGCGAGCCAGCTCTTTATCTATTTCCCCTACGGTTATTTCTTCATCTATTGGACCTATCCCATTAGTCATTTCAAAATCGGTAAGCTCCTGTTCCTCCTCCTTATTTTCTGCGGTCTCCGTATTCGTATCCGAACCTCCCCCACAGCCTATAAGAAGTAGTATCGTTACTGTCACTAACCCCACTATTTTCGATATCTGCATAAGTACTATATGTTATATTTAATTATTAAGAGTATTTTGTCTTTTATATGTGTATTGATTCAATAAACATGCCAGTTTTTCAATAGTCCTCTTTTTTCTGCTTTATAGGTGAATTTAATTATTCAGATAAGAATAAATTGGCCAAATATTTAAATAGTATTGCAATCCTGCAATACTATTATCGGAAGGAACTGCAGAATTGCAATAGTTTATTACTGCCATACAAATTTCCCATCTGGGGTTATGCGTAAATCATTTTGTTTTCCCTTCTTGGACATATCTGCCAGACTGGTTGTTCTAAATACTTTCTCTATATCGTCCCGGGCTTCGGCCCACATACTGTGCATGGGACAAGGCTTTTCGCTCCCACATCCAGGCAGTCCTAATACACATTCCGTAAATATTTCAATACCGTCGATTGCCACAACGATTTCTTGTAATGATATCTCATCACTTGCTTTGGATAACCTTACGCCTCCCTTGGGGCCTTTCATAGACTCCAAAAGCCCCGCGGCCGTCAACTGTTGAAGAATTTTTGTAAGAAAATGAAATGAGATATCAAGCTTTTCACTTAACTTCTTAATCGAAATATATTTTTCATTGGAACTTGAGGCCAGGTATAATGCGGCTCTTAATCCATATTCGCATGATTTTGACAGAAGCATTGACGGAAATTCAATATTTAAGAGTTATTTATCCAAAATTAAGTACTTCTTTTATTTTTTAAAACTATTATTTGGATTTTCCCTGCATACTTGTTGTTTTAGCCCTCCTTAAATCCATAAAATAATGTAGGTAAAATCACATTATTCATAGAGCGAATCATTATCAGTAGCGGCAAGATCAGCAAGAAATCGAGCAATGCGATCAGTTACGGCTTCTAAAAACTGCTCCCCTTTTTCGGCTGATGCTGCAGCAGGATTGCCCACCCCTGTGTCTTCCGTTACCTGGGTCCACTCGCGCTGCACAAAAGTCCACCCTTCATTTAAGCCGGATACCTTAAACTTTCGAGCCTTCCCATCTCCCGCTTCCGAAAGTGGAAGCACCAGCTCCGGGGCAATATGCATAATGGCACTTGTTTCCATTTCCCCGGCGTGATCGCCAGGTTCATCGAAAAAATCCTCAGCATCTTCCGCCTGATACCAATTCAATGCACATGAAAACAGTTCTGGGTAATCTACGGAGAGTGTACGCAGCATCTGTTTAAAATGATTCCCTCCATGACCGTTTAAAATAACCAGCTTTGGTATCCCCTGACGATGTAATACATCTGCGATATCGTTTAGCAGGGCCAGCTGTGTGGACGGATTCATATTAAGGCATAAATCTACATCCAGCTGACCAGTATTGACCCCAAAAGGTACGGTAGGAAGTACAATCACTTTTGCCTCATTCTCCCAGGCTTTGCGAGCAGATTCGGCAGCTACATGGTCACATTGGATGACATCGGTAGCATAGGGCATATGGTAATTATGCGCCTCGGTAGCTCCCCAGGGAAGTACGGCCACCTGATAGGAATGTTCTTTAACAGTCTTCCAGTTTGTTTCAGCAAGAATATAGGGACGTGGT
>CAYXVW010000184.1:0-5452 GCA_964468695.1 uncultured Balneolaceae bacterium
ATCCACGGCATAAACGTGATCGTTACCGAATCGATCTGCCAGCTTAAATCCGATTTGAAACTGTTCACTTCGCTTGGATACAAAATCACCGGTTGAAAATGTATCAATTTGTCCCTTACGAAACTCTTGGTATAAAGAATCAAAAACAGACTGATGCTTCATTTGAACTTCCAGCGCTACTTTGTTGGGATTAAACATAGCCAGCGCATCACGAACCTCCTGCAGTTCTTTCTGCTTTTCTTCGGTAAGCACATCGGGGACGTCCATATTTATCGCATCCCTGCCAGGATTATCAAGGTGGACAGTCCCTAAAAACATCACTTTAATAGGCTCTCGGTCTTGTGCCTGCATTGGTGATAGAGAAATTGCAGGCAAGAAAATGAACAGTAGTAAGGGTTTCAAAATTAAATCAGTTTTCAAAACCATATCTAGAACTTTATCATTTGATTATTGCATTTCGAATTGACAATACATTAGGCCTACGAATACGAATTAATATTGTTATTAGGACTTATTGAAATTATAAAGGAAAGAAACAATAGATAAGCGCTTCGTCTTAACAAATAATATAACGCATCAGAGACGCAGAAGAACTACCCAACCAAATAATAATACAGGCGCACGCATAAAGCGAGTTAATCAGGAGGAAAAATAGAAAACATCCCTTCTTCGTATATTTTCCCTCCTACTACTTATTATTAACATTTACAAAAGTGGCGGCTAACTTGTATATTATAGTGATGTCTATCTTATATTCAGATAATATTATTTAACTGCAGGTTTATTTGAAGCCTTTGACGAATTCAGAAAAAATTTCAGCACTTTTTAACACTTTTATTAAGTATTTGCTGTTGTCATTATGTGGTATGGTAGAGTGGATTACTTCTTTACTTACCGGTAAAGACAACCAGCAAACCCCCTTTCTGTCTGAATATCAAAGATCTACACCGACAAAATTTTTTCCTAACAGGAATTTTAATATAGCGGTTGATGGACCTCCGCTACGACTTATGAATATTGAGACTGTTTTATCTGTTATGATGATGCCTAATGCATATTTGATCAGGATTGGAAGTCCGGAGGACCACAACTGCGTGAAAGAAGAATATTTCCATGAAGAACCAAATTATAATTCACGCTTCGGGCAAACAGACCCGAATAGCTCTGCTGGAAGATGGAGAGCTTGCCCAACTTTTTATAGAATCTGACGAAAACCAACGAACAGTTGGAAATATATACTTAGCAAGGGTACACAAGGTAATGAGCGGCATTCGTGCGGCTTTTATCGATATGGGTACCCCGAAAGACGCCTTTCTACACTTCTCTGATGCTGGCGATCATCTGAAAGAATATGTTCAGATGCTGAATGACAAGGACGCCATCCACAAAAACGTCCGTGATGAGCTGAAGAAGACAGATTTTAATAAAATTTCCAACTACGAAAAGCAGAAATGGGCAGGCAGAATTTTGCGTCCCGGTCAACAGTTGCTTGTTCAAATCGTTAAGGAACCTATTGGATCTAAAGGCCCCCGGGTTTCTACCGATATTACGGTAGCGGGGCGTTTTCTCGTACTCATTCCCATGGGGGAATATATTGCGGTATCCCGAAAAATTAACAGCCGCAAAGAGCGTCGGCGCCTCAAGAAGGTGGTGGGCTCTATGGTACCCGATGGATTTGGGGTAATTATTCGCACCGTAGCCAAAGGAAAAGACAAAGAGGAAATTGAAGAGGATATGCGTAATGTCCTCAAAAAATGGGAAGGCATTTTAGAACGACTGGAGACCGCCAAGCCGCCTGCCCTGCTCTATAAAGATCTGGATATGACCGAGAGCCTGGTCCGTGATCTTTTTGCCAAACAGTATGATCGGGTACTTGTTGACGATCCTGAAATGCACAAAAAGATCAAATCGTATGTCAGTCAGGTTGCTCCTCAGATGATTCCCAATGTGGAGCTGTATAAGGGTCGGGAACACATTTTTGACTTTATGAAAATTGCAAAAGATGTGGACTCTATCTTTAGTCCCCGTGTGCGCATGCCCTCCGGCGGTTACTTGATTTTTGAACAGACGGAAGCGATGTATGTAGTGGATGTGAACTCAGGGCCATATGCCGCCAAAGAAAAGCAGGAAGACAACTCGCTTAAAACGAATCTCGAAGCGGCCCGCGAAGTAGCCAAACAGCTCCGGCTGCGCGATATCGGGGGTATCATTGTAGTAGACTTTATTGATCTCCGAAGCGGTAAAAACCGTAAGAAGATTTATGATGAACTGAAGAAAGAGTTCAAGAAAGATCCTGCAAAGACCAATGTGATCGGGATGAGCGACTTTGGGCTTGTTCAGATTACACGGCAGCGCATCCGACCCAGTGTGGTTAACTCAGTATCTAAAGTATGTCCTACTTGCGGAGGATCCGGGAGCGTAGTCACCCAGAATACTATTATCGCTGATCTTGATGCATGGCTCAGCAAGTTCCGGACTACAACCGACTACCGCGCCGTAGACATTTATATTAACCCCTATTTGAAATCATATCTCGAAAAAGGATTCCTGAGCAAAAAATGGAAATGGATGCTTCGCTACTGGCTTAAAATTTCGCTGGTTGCAGACGACACTATCTCGCTCAATGAATACAAGGCGACTATTGCCGGATCAGAAATTGACATTACTGATGCCGTTATGCAGGAAGAAAGTATTGATGATCTAATTGCTAATGCGGAAGATTCGGCCGCTCCTACAGGAAGTAGAAGCCGAGCGGATTTAGATTACTATAAAAAGGGTAAAAACGGGCAAAAAGGAAAAGACACACGTAAGCCCCGTCCCAGCAGATCGGGAAGTTCAAACTCAAAATACTATAAGAATTGAATCTGATTTTAACACCCTTTTTAACTGAAACTGCACGAAAGTATATACTATGAGCATAACAGATTTAAAAGCAACAACCGTTATAGGTATAATCCATAACGGAGAGGCGGCTATTGCCGGAGATGGACAGGCCACAATGGATAAAACCGTTATGAAGGCCACAGTTAACAAAGTCCGTCGCCTCTATGAAGGAAAAATTGCAGCCGGGTTTGCCGGCTCTACAGCCGATGCCTTTACGCTGTTTGAAAAATACGAGGAAAAAATAAAGCAGTATAACGGAAACTTAGAACGCGCGGCTGTTGAAATGGCCAAAGAATGGCGAAACGATAAATTTCTGCGAAAGCTCGAGGCTCTGCTAATTGTAATGGACAAAGATCGGGCCCTGCTAATTTCAGGACAGGGAGATGTTATAGAACCCGATGATAAAATACTTACGATCGGTAGTGGTGGCTCCTATGCCCTGGCTGCCGCACGTGCCCTCAAAGACAGTGCCCCGGAACTCTCTGCTCGTGAAATTGCCGAACGATCATTACACATAGCAGCAGACATTTGCATTTATACGAATCATAATTTGAGCATTTTAGAAATTGAAGAGTAATGAGCACCATAAAGAAGACTATTAAGCATAAAAACCTAACACCCCGACAAATTGTAGCAGAACTGAATAAGTACATTGTCGGTCAGGATGAAGCCAAGCGATCGGTTTCCATTGCATTAAGAAACCGTTGGCGACGGATGAATGCCGATGAGGAAATCAGAGACGAGATTTTGCCAAATAATATTCTTCTGATTGGCCCTACCGGTGTTGGTAAAACTGAAATCGCCCGCCGACTGGCCAAACTAGCGGAAGCCCCGTTCATCAAGGTAGAAGCTAGTAAGTTTACGGAAGTCGGTTACGTAGGCCGTGATGTAGAGTCGATGATTCGTGACCTTACCGACATCGCTATTGATATGGTAAAAACGGAAATGCAGGAACGCGTAAAAGAAGAGGCAAAGGAAATTGTTGAAGAACGTATCCTGGATATTTTAATCCCGCCGGTCAAACAGCCTTCCAACAATTCGTCACAGGCACAGAACAGTGAAAATTTTGATGCCGATCAGGCTTCGGATAAGGAGTTAAACCAACGTACGCGCGAGAAATTTCGTAAAAAATTGCGCGATGGAGAACTGGATGACCGGGAAATAGAGATTGAAGTCCAAAAATCGAATCGGTCTCCCATGATGCAGGTATTCGGCCCCCAAGGTGGCATGGAAGAGATGGGGATTAATCTGCAGGATATGTTGGGCAATCTCGGTGGACAGCAGAAAACCAAGCGCACCGTTACCATTGAAGAAGCGCGGAAAATACTGCTCGATGAAGAGGCTGAAAAGCTGATCGATCACGATTTAGCGGTACAGGAAGCCTTAAAACGCGTCCAAAAGCACGGTATCGTCTTTATTGACGAAATTGATAAAGTTGCTGAATCATCAGGCGATGGAAAAGGTGGCGGTGGACCTGATGTTAGTCGTCAGGGTGTTCAACGCGATATGCTGCCGATTGTAGAAGGTAGTAATGTCTCTACCAAACACGGCATGGTTAAAACGGATCATATTCTATTTATTGGTTCCGGAGCTTTTCATGTTTCAAAACCTTCGGATCTCATTCCTGAACTACAGGGACGGTTTCCTATTCGGGTGGAGCTTAATTCACTCACCGAAGAAGATTTCTTTGATATTCTTACCAAACCCAAAAATGCATTAACTAAACAGTATCAGGCAATGTTAGCTTCAGAAGGCGTGGAAGTAGACTTTACTGAAGATGCCATAAAAGAAGTGGCATCTATAGCTGCAGAAGTAAATGAACGCGTTGAAAATATAGGTGCGCGTCGTCTGCACACTATTCTCTCTTCCCTTCTGGATGAACTGTTATTTGCAATACCCGACGATATCAGCAGCGGCGATATCACTATTGATAAGGATTATGTGAATGAACAGCTGAATGATTTGGTTAAGGATAAAGATCTGAGTCATTATATACTGTAACGGTTATTTTTAAGCCCTTTTAAAACTTATTTTTAGCCTAAATTCAAGTGACATATTTTTTGGTGGATAATTTATCCCCAACTAATTACGTTACAGGGCGTAAAACTGATTAACAATAAAGTAATTATGAGCGTAAAAAAACTGTTGGCCCCAAACATCGCAGTCCTCTTAGCCCTTTCCATTTTCTGGTTTGCCGGCGTTGAATCTGTGATTCAAAATGGTGATGACAACCAAACCAATATTAAAAAATATGCGCAGACTCAGCAGCGTATTATTGATAACTATGTGGATCCGGTAGATGTCACTGAACTATATAAGAATAGTATCAGAGGACTCCTCTCCAATTTTGCGGATTCCACTGCGGAGTTGTCAAATACTCCTCTTGATACCACCAATTTTGAGAACTTACAGATTGATGGGCTGGGAGAGTCAATTCAACGTTTTGAAAAAGCATACAACTATCTTGCAGAGAACTACCCTAATGAAAATTTAACGGCCCGTACCGAGGATGCTATAGAGAAAATGTTTAGTTCTCTCGATCCTCATTCTATCTATATAGAACCGGAAA
>CAYXVW010000185.1:0-5418 GCA_964468695.1 uncultured Balneolaceae bacterium
GAGGTTTCTATCGCCTGTTTGAGATCGCGCGTTTTCTTGATCAGGTCCCGTTCGGTATCCCACTGGTTGCGCATAGTTGACCGTTTCTCTTCGAGATCGGCCAGCTCTTTTTCAATATTTTCAATTTTTTCTTCATTCTGTTCCCGCTTCAGGCCCTCGCGCTCAATTTCAAGCTGACGTATTTGCCGTTCTACTTGGTCCAGTTCTTCCGGCATGGAGTCAATTTCCAGCCGCAGCCGCGAAGCAGCCTCGTCAATCAGGTCGATAGCCTTGTCGGGGAGAAATCGTTCGCTGATGTACCGGTGTGAGAGTTCCGCAGCAGCTACGAGTGCTTCATCCCGAATTTTTACCCCGTGATGGAGCTCATAACGTTCCTGGAGTCCCCGCAAAATGGAAACCGTATCTTCCACGCTTGGTTCATTAATCAGCACTTTCTGCATACGGCGCTCGAGGGCACGGTCCTTTTCTATATATTTGCGGTATTCGTCGAGCGTGGTGGCACCAATGGCATGGAGCTCACCGCGGGCCAGCGAAGGCTTCAGGATATTAGCGGCATCCATAGAGCCTTCGGAAGCACCGGCTCCTACAAGCGTATGAATTTCATCAATAAAGAGAATAATTTCTCCCTCTGAGTCCTGCACTTCATTAACGACTGCCTTCAGGCGTTCTTCAAACTCGCCTCGGAACTTGGTTCCCGCCATCAGGGCGCCCATATCAAGGGCTACAATGCGCTTGGATTTCAGTCCCTCTGGCACATCGCCGCGGTTGATACGCAAAGCCATTCCTTCTGCAATAGCGGTCTTTCCTACTCCGGCCTCTCCGATTAATACCGGGTTATTTTTGGTGCGCCGGGAAAGAATCTGCATGACGCGCCGGATCTCCTGGTCGCGGCCAATCACCGGGTCAAGTTTATTCTTTTCAGCCTCTTCATTAAGATCGCGGGCATATTTTTTGAGCGCATTATAGCGGCTTTCCGCATTGGGATCATCCACTTTTTGAGAACCACGGACATCCTGCATGACTTGCAAGACATTATCCTTGGTTACGCCGTGTTGTTTCAGGAGGCGTCCCGCTTCGCTTTGGGTTTTGAGCATTCCGATGAGGATGTGCTCCGAGCTGATATACTCGTCTCCCATTTCATTTGCAGATGATTGAGCCTCATCAAATAGTTCCTTGGTATCGTTCGCCAGGTACTGTCCAGACACAGAAGCGCCCTTAACGACTGGCAGCTTGTCGATACGTTCTTCAAGTTCTGATTTTAGCTGCGGCACCCGCACCCCAACTTTGTTGAGGATGGTATTCACCACGTTATCGGCATCGGTGAGTAACGCCATGAGAATATGAGCCGGAGCCACCGCCTGGTGGTTATTGCCGGAAGCCACATCAACAGCTGCCTGTACTGCTTTCTGGGCTTTAAGTGTAAATTTATCTAAATTCATAGTGTTATAATCACTCTGTTAAAATTCATTGGTTTATCTATTCTGTTATTAAAGAAGCCAATACCATACCGTATTTTTAAATATGCCTATTTTTCAGTTTCGATATGTCATAAAGGGTGGAGCAATGAATTTGTTACTGTAACTGTGAAACCATAACCTGCCATATAGGACTAAAATGAGCAGCTTTGGCAGTCATTGAATGGTAGAATTATAATTTGTTGTTTAAATCACTAAAGCACCAATTAAATTGTGGTCTTATGAAGAAAATAACATTTAGAAACAGGACTGTTGAATTGAAGCGCGGAGATATTACTAATCAACCGGATGTGGATGCGGTGGTGAATGCTGCCAATGCTCAGCTCCGTACCGGTGGAGGAGTAGCGGGTGCAATTCATCGGGCCGCGGGACCTGAACTTACGGAGGAGACGCGTTCAATGGCACCGATAAAGCCCGGGGAAGCAGTCATTTCAGGGGGACATAATATGCCCAACAAATATATTATTCACTGTTTAGGACCGGTCTACGGGCGGGATAAGCCGGAGGATAAGCTATTGGGATTTTGTTACAAAAATGCGCTTAAAGTAGCAGAGGGCCATGGGATTGAGCATATCGCTTTCCCAGCGATATCAACCGGCGCTTTTGGATATCCCATGGATAAGGCCGCAAATGTTGCATTCAAAACTATTAAAGCAAGTATACCCAATCTGGAATCGGTACAGCTTATTCGGTTTGTCCTCTGGGGGGAAGGGGCCATGGAAACACATAAAAAGGTAATGGAACAGGTATTTGAGAATAACGGATAATTATGGTTTATCCATTATCCATAAATTTGATTTAATACATATGCCAGCCGCACCCCGGCTTTAAGTAACTGCCGGTCCAGAAGATCCCTGTTATTATATTGGTATTGGTAACCAATTTGTTTGTCATCGGGAAGATCATAGATTTGATCACGATATTCCATGGACTCATGTGCCCAATCCAGTACATCTCCCTGTTGCCACTTCCTCAGTTGTTCTTCAGTTGGATGATTAACAGCGTTGGAAAATTCCGTATAGCTTAGCTTGGTATCATCAATGATTTCGGAGTCCCATACGCGGTGGAGGTTTGAAGGCTCATAAAACCATTCGACCTTGGTATCATTGCCACCACGGTCTTCCCCTGTTCCGACATGCATCGGCTGATGCAGATCCCCGACCAGGTGAATGAGCATTTTAAGCTTTTCCGCTTCTTCCTCTTCTGATAAATTTCCTTCTTTCAGTTCCGTGATGATGGTTTGAAGGGCGTTAATAAGGTCGCCATCAGGATTTTTTTCTGTTTCCTCATAGGTCATTCCGTCGGGAATGGTCACCCAGTGCCAGGCATGAGTATGGTCATACCGCGAATCGGATCTTATTTTATCCATCCAGGTACTGGCGATGGCCATAGATTCATGCTCTAAAATCTTTGATATAGCCATTTCAGCTTTTTTATCTAGATAATCAGCTGCAATATCACCCACAATACGATGCCCTGTTTGTCCCCACTTATCTTGCTTCTTATCGGAAATACCAGCAGGAAAAATGAGAAGAAGAGACAGAAATACAGTAATAAGGGAAGTCATATGTCGAAGAGGATTAAATCAGAATTTTCAGGCAGGTCAAATATGCCTACTTTTCAGTAAAAAGGTAAACTCTTTTTTTCTGAATTTTAACATAGTTACGGAGTCTGAATGTATGAGCTGCTCAACATATTCTTTTTGTTTTTTCATACCGCCTGGATGCTGTTCAATCTTTTTGGATGGATATGGAAACGAGTCCGAAAATGGAATTTGTTATCGCTGCTGCTAACCGCTTTTTCGTGGTTTGGACTTGGAATATGGTATGGATTAGGATACTGCCCCTGCACCCATTGGCACTGGCTGGTGCGCAGGGAACTCGGCTATACAAATATGCCCAATTCCTATATTAGGTTTTTAATTCAGGAGCTGACGGGAATAAATATCAGTGCAGTCGCAGTAGATTGGCTGACCGGGGTGAGCTTTGGTCTGGCACTTATACTCTCTGTGGTCTTAAATTTCAGGGATTATAAAAAGAACTGAATCCAATAAAATAGGTACTATAAATGCTACAATTATTCCGCTTTACGTTACTTTTGAGCCAACTTTTTGAAGAGTTTTTTCTCCTCGGCTGAAAGTCGTTCCGGTACTTCTATTTGAATACGCACCAGCAGATCTCCCTGTTTGGATGAATTCTTGAACTTAGGCATTCCCATTCCATTCAGCCTGAAGAGTTTTCCACTTGAAGTACCTTCCGGGATCGAAAGTTTGGCCTTGCCACTTAGCGTTTGTACGACTGTTTCACCACCCAGTACTGCGGTATATAAATCTATGGGATGATCGAGATAGAGGTTATCCCCTTTGCGTTCGTATTCTTCGGGCATATTAATGCGGACAGTCAGGTAAAGGTCACCGCGCGCACCGCTTCGGACTCTTGAGGTTCCCTTGCCTTTGAGTTTCAGGCGCTGGCCATCTTTGATACCGGCCGGTATTTTAACCTTCATCTTTTCTCCCCCGACCCGTAGCGTTCGGGAGGTACCTTCAAAGGCCTCTTTTAGCGAAATAGTAACCTCGGCCTTGGTATTCTGTTTCGTCTTTGCTGATGCAGATCGCTTACGGGCATTACTTTGGTATCTTCGGCCCTGTGTTCGCGTCTGTTGGGCCTGCTCAAAAGGATTGCGGCCACCGCCAAAAATAGTTTCAAAGAAACTGGAAAAGCCTCCGCCACGTCCACGAGCACCGGCATCTTTGGCGCCGCCACCAAACAGGTCATTAATATCAAAACCCGTTTGGTAGCTTTGCTGCCGCTGCTGTCCGCCAAAGCCGCGTCCCTGGCTTTGTTGCCGGGCATAGTCCGACCAGTTAAAGTCTTGGGCATCACCGCCGGCACGTTGATACTTTTTCCAGTCTTTGCCGACTTTATCGTAGAGGTTTCGTTTTTCGGGGTCGCTTAACACTTCATAAGCCTCCCCAACCTCTTTGAATTTATCTTCTGCGGAGTCGTCGTCGGGATTCTTATCCGGATGATATTTGGCCGCCTTTTTGCGGTAGGCCTTTTTTATTTCATCCTGTGATGCATCTCTGGAGACTCCCAGTATGTCATAATAATTTTTGTATTCCATAATGCAATTTAAACTCTCATCACTTTCAAGTGTTTGCTATATATAGAAAAAGCAAATAAAGTGCCATCCTAAAAAGACTAACGATTTGTCAAAAAGAGAGGACGTCTTCGTCAGCTTGTCATAAAAAAGCCCCTCCGGCTTAGAATCGGAGGGGCTAAAAAGAGTAATTGCCGTTAATTTTAAGAATTAAAGAAGGTTAGAGTTCAAAAGCGATGTATTGCTTGTTACCGCCTCGTAATATTCGTAAGAGCACAGCATCCTCATCTTCTTCTGCGATATTGTGAATTGCTTCTCTGAATTCAGCAACGGAGCTTACAGGGTTGCGATCTACTTCTATAATTACATCTCCACGCTGAAGTCCCTGTCGCTGTGCGGCACTTCCCCGCGTTACCTCTGTTACAACAACGCCTTCCTGACCGGGATCCAGCTGAAGCTGTCGCGCGATATCAGCAGTAAGATCGCGGACGCTAAAGCCAAGCTGTTCGTCCATGGATTCCCTGTCAGTGGGCCTGTTCTGATTCGCCATCATCTCTTCTGGTTGTTCACCAAGCGTTACTGTAATGTCCTGGGTATTTCCATCGCGATTTATCCTCAGTTCTACCTCATCACCCGGAGAGGAAGTACCGATTTTAGTACGGAAAGCGGCCCAATTTCGGATGGGTTCTCCATTAATGGCTTGAATCACATCATCTTCCCGGATACCGGCATCTTCGGCAGGGCCATCTTCCTCAACACTTCCTACAATAACACCGTATGGCTTATCAAGGTCTAAAGCTTTTGCCATGGTGGCATCCACTTCACCACCCATTGAAATACCCAG
>CAYXVW010000186.1:0-5416 GCA_964468695.1 uncultured Balneolaceae bacterium
GAGTTTATTCTTTGAGTAGTCTTAGCTACGTGTTTTGTTTTTTTTCTTTGTTTTTCGGTTTTTGGCGGAACGGCTATAAGTCTCGAGATGGAGGGAATCGGAAACATCGGTTCTGCTGTCATGGAAAATGAGGCCACTGCCTTGTTTGTATTTCTGGAGCAGTTTCCTTGGGCATTTGTGACCTCCATTATTGCGATAATTCTGGTTATGAGTTTTTTCGTGACTTCCTCCGATTCCGGCTCGCTGGTCATTGACAGCCTGACAAGCGGGGGAAAGTTAGATGCACCGGTAGGGCAGCGAGTGTTTTGGGCCCAGGCAGAGGGAGCAGTGGCCGCTGTGTTGCTTATTGGAGGTGGACTCCAGGCATTGCGAACAGCCTCTGTTACAGCCGGACTTCCGTTTCTATTTATCCTTCTCCTGATGTGCTATAGTTTATATAAGGGATTATCCCAGGAACATCAGCGTAAAGAGGAACATCGCAAGAAAAAAGAACGTAACTCTTATAAGGAGTTGGTTTCAGATTGGATTGAAGAAAAATCACAAAAGCCTGAAGAATAAAAAGAGGGTCTTATTATGATGGATGATTTCAAACACTGGATGGTTGGGCTTGACCTCACGAATATGGATGAGATGATTAATAGGTATGTTTCTTTTCTGGCAGGGGAGAATACTCCGGATCAAATAACGTTTTTTCATATCATTGACCAAGCTGGCGTAACAGAAGAGCTGCAGGAGCTTTTTCCTGAGCTCGAAGAAGCAATCACCTTGAATTCCATGATTCGGCAAAAGCTGGAAAAGAAGGTCGCAGCCCATTTAGATATTGAAAATACGGAAATAGAAATATTGATCCGGGAGGGCAACCCGACCCAAAGTATTCTTAGTCTTCTTGAGGAATACAATCCTGACCTATTGATGTTAGGCAAAAAAAGCGGATATGAAGGGGAGGGGGTTCTGCCGAGAAGGATTGTCAAATATTCTCACTGTTCTATCCTCTTTGTATCTGAAAATACATACTATAGTCTGGATAATGTATTGGTCCCGTTTTCATTCACGTCCTCATCGGCTAAAGCACTCCGAGTTGCACAGAAGTTTGTGAATGATTGGGACGGCCGACTTCATATACAGCATGTGTATGAGTATCCCAAACAGTTTTTTCCCTATATTCCCTCGGGAAAGTATGAAGAGCGAATGAACAAGTACTTGCAAAAAAAATTTAAAGAGTTTAAAGAGAAATATGATTTAAAAGAGCTACCCGCTCCTCGATTTTCAGTGAATGAGGATGGAAGAGTCGCTGATAAAATTTATGATTATACCCTTCATACAAAATCAGATCTGATTATAATAGGGGCCAAAAGAAAATCTTCAGCGGCAGCCTTATTTACAGACGATTTAGCTGAAGGACTGGCAGAATATCATTTTGGTCGGCCGGTACTGATTTATAAGGATAAAAAAGAACATGTAGGATTGTTGAAGAGTATCCTTGATGTGGATTGAATTCCGACTATTAGATCCCTTTCTCTTTTCCATTAATGGTTTCTTCCAACGATTTTAAACGCTTATCTATATCCAGCAGTTTTTGAATAATAATAGCATGGGTCTTTCCTGCATCAATCCCTACGGGACTATCATCGCTTTTAATTTGGTTAAGTATTTCCTCGAGCTGTTTTTCGGTAATATTTAAGTCAGCCATAACCTTTAACATTCAACATGTAACTTTCAACTCTTATTTAACCTCAAATCCTTCTTTTTCAAGAAATTTTTGCACCTTGGCTACGTGATCGCCCTGAATTTCAATCGTCTTGGCATAACTGGTGCCGCCCGCTCCGCAGTGTTTTTTTAGCTTCTTTTCCAAATCCTCAATAACCTGTGGATTATGTTTAATATTACTAATAACCGTA
The DNA here is from genome assembly GCA_964468695.1 of uncultured Balneolaceae bacterium. Lineage (GTDB taxonomy): Bacteria > Bacteroidota > Rhodothermia > Balneolales > Balneolaceae > Fodinibius. Next base: position 1,899 of record CAYXVW010000186.1, read on the forward strand.
ACTGTTTTACCTCGCCGTCCACCGGTTTCTTTCTTTATTTTGATAGCCATAATGCCCTTAATATTAATAATTACTTAGTTTGGGTTTGCTCTTCCTTTTTTTCCTGCTCTTGCTTCCATTTACGGTAACGTTTGAGATGGTCGACATAAATATCATATACGCATCGGTCGCATCCGCTACCACAGCAGTCTGTGGGAAGAGGTTTAATTGGTTTTTTCATAATGACCGAAGATAGAGTACCTGAGGACTTTAATCAAAGAAATTTATATTTGTTGACGAATATGTGGTAGGAGAATACGAGTAAGAATTGGGGCTGACCATTCATTTTTAAAGGGAAAGTTTATTAGTTTATTTATGAAGTATTAAATTGATAACCGCAGGTATTATTATGGATGACAAAAATTATTTAAAAGATCTGTTTCACCGAACCTTAACAGCATGTTCCCCCGAGAATGCTGTTAAGGAGGTTGTACAAATAGAGGGAGGGAAAATAAAAATAAGGAACCATCACTTTGAAAACGATGACCATCCGGTATATGTATTAGCTGTTGGCAAGGCTTCCATTACTATGTTTGAAAGTTTGGATAACATCCTTGGCAACAGGATAACTAAAAGTTTAGTTATAACCCCGAATTCTCCGGAAAATTGTTCGGCTGATCAGATTATAACAGCTAATCATCCTGTTCCTGATGAGGAAAGTATAAAAGCGGGACGTGCCGCCGCTTCTTTTATGGAAAGTGTGCCCAAGAACGCGTTGGTTATAACGCTTATTTCAGGCGGAACTTCTTCCCTAATGTGTAATCCGGCAGGAACAATCACGCTATCGGATTTACGTAGAACATTTGATTTATTGAATCAGTGCGGGGCATCCATAAGCGAAATAAACACCGTACGAAAACATTGTTCCCGGATAAAAGGAGGTCAGCTACTGCGTTATTTGCATCAAGATGCAATCCTCATAGATTTGATTATTTCTGATGTACCTCATAATAATCCAACCTTTATTGGGAGTGGTCCGACAGTTAGTGATCCATCAACGTATCAGGATGCTTACCATATTTTATTGGAGTATCAGTTATGGGAAAAGATACCTGAAAGCGTTAAGAACCACATAGAAAAAGGATTGACCGGAGAAGTAGTGGAAACGTTATCTCAAGAAGAAGATCTGTTGAAAAAGCATGAAACTGAAATTATTAGTTCTGCAGAGCAGTTTGCTCAACAAGCTGCCGATTTCGCTAGTGAGGATGGTTATAAGAGCGTCCTTTCGGATCGTCCTTTTAACGAAGATGTTGAAACGGTAGCCACAAACATAACAGATAAAGTGTTATCCAACGAAAACAGGGATGGGGAACCTCTAATATTCTTTTTTTATGGAGAAAGCAGGGTAGTGGTAACCGGCGAAGGCAAAGGAGGAAGAAATCAAGAGCTAGCGCTGCGTGGGGCCCTTAAGATAGCGGGATATAACAATATAAGCTGGCTGAGTGCTGGCACAGATGGAGTTGACGGACCTACTGATGCTGCCGGAGCCATCGTAGATGGACGAACCATAACGAAAGCAAGAGAGAGGGGAATAGATCCTGATGAATATCTACAAAACAACGATTCCTATCATTTTCACCGGCAGATGGATACCCTGCTAATAACGGGTCCCACCGGAAACAACTTGATGGATGTCGTTTTTGTGATACGAAATTAGTGCCTGTAAAAATACCGTAGCGTTACAAAATTGACTAACCTGTACTTTTTGTAACACCACGGTTGAATATTCTTATCCTTTTAGCGTGTAATTTGAGTAATGGTGGTAACGACCAAAGCTAAAGTAGAGGTTATGGTAGATAAAATACTTATTCGCTCCTGCGCCGATAAACCTGCAGTGGGAGACTCTTCCGGAACGACAATGGTTGCTCCCGGTTCCACATCTGGGAAATTCTTGAAGAAAAGGAATCTCTTCACGCGATCCACATCGCCATTGGCATGAATAATATAGGCGCGTTTTTTTATGGCCAGGTCATTAAATCCACCGGCAGCCGTTATATAGTCTTTGAAAGATCTACCATCCTCATATCGCACCGTGGTGGGATAAAATACGCCCCCTTCCACCGTAACCGTTTCAAGTTGTTTAGGAATGAATAAAGAGTCCCCTTCTTCCAGCAATAAGTCATATCTTGAACCCGGATTCTGGAGAACCTGAGGTAGCTCAATTCCGACCTGTGCAGATTCATCTTCCAGTCGTTGCTGGCGTTGTTCCTGTAGCTGTTGTTGTCGTTCTTCGGCTGTTAGGCCTTCACCCTGTACATTTGCAGTAAATTGCTGTGATTCCTGTTGGGTAAACTCTCTTTTACGAAAAAGAGTTGCACCTTCGGTATAGGCATCAGGAGTAAGTCCTCCGGCTCTTTCAATTACATCTGAAATCCGTTCATTTCGAGCGGAAATAGCATATTTGCCTGGAAATTCAACTTCCCCGACGACATGAATTTCCTGCTGTTCTTCATAGTTTGGCAGTTTCCGGATATAGACTTGATCAAATGGCTGTAACTCAAATGCTGCATCTTTGTCTTTTAGGCTAAGATCTTCATTTACTTCAAATGTGCGTATATCAGCGATAAAGGATCTGTTGGGGGCTTGCTGGTTGACGTCCCGAATCCTACGGGCTACCTCAATACGGTAGGGAGCCGCTGATTGTTTAAATCCACCGGCCTGGTAGATCAGATCCTCCAGCGTCATTCCATAGGCAAACTCGTATTGGTCGGGTTTCTGTACAGGACCATTAATCGTTACGGTATACTCTTCGCGCAGATCAAATATAGAAGAAATCCGAATCCTGTCGTCTTTTTGAAGAGGAATATCATGCCGCTCTGGATTCCTCATGAGTTCCCGCAAGTTAAAAGAGATAGCTTCTATAGTATAATCGTCACGAGTGCGATAAATAATACCTCTATCCATATATGCATCGCCCATTAATCCGTCGGCTCGCTGAATAAGAGAGTAGAGGGAGGTAGTATCTTGTAAGGCATATTCACCCGGACGAAATACCGCTCCTTCAATTTGGATCATATTTTCAAAACGATCCAGTATTTTTCCAACCGATACGGAATCGCCATTCTCTAGAATATAATTATTGAAAAATCCTTTCCTTACGTCAGTAATGCGTTTTTGTTTGGGAGTGTTGCCAATAACTTTAATTCGTTCAGTATAGGCTTTATTTGTGAAATCACCGGCATAGAGGATAAGATCCTGAAGCGTTTCTTTCCCCATTAATTCATAAATGCCTGGGCGTTTAACTTCTCCCTCAATCTCAATCCGATTGTTATATGGCTTGACTTGGATAATATCCTGCGAGCGGAGGCGAATATTAGTGGACTGGTCACCATAAATAAGCAGGTCATAGAGATCAAATGTAGCTACGGTTTCATTACCGCGGATAACATTAATTTCCCGGAAACTACCCGAAGTTGTTGGCCCGCCTGCCGCATACAAGGCATTAAACACGGTGGAAAGGGAGGAAAGGGTATAGGAGC
>CAYXVW010000187.1:0-5383 GCA_964468695.1 uncultured Balneolaceae bacterium
TGTGAGATTACACTATTTGCAACACGTCCCCTTTGAAGGGCCCGGTATTATTCGCTCCTGGAGTAAAAACAACAATCATTCATTGACAAAGACCCGTTTATATAAAGATGAGGAACCCCCTCCTCCCCGGGAAATTGATGGATTAATCGTCATGGGTGGCCCGATGGGTGTTTATGACACCAAAAGATATCCCTGGCTTAAAAAAGAAAAACGATATATTAAAGATTGTATTGATCAGGAAATAAAGGTGCTAGGTATCTGCCTGGGAGCCCAGCTTATTGCGGATGTACTGGGAGCAGATGTCAATTCCATGAACCAAAAAGAGATTGGCTGGTTTCCACTCAACTGGGAAAAACCAGTCCGTAATCATCCCATATTAGATTTTTTACCAGCCCGACAAACCGTGCTTCACTGGCATGGAGATCAATTTAGCCTTCCCAAAGGGGCTATTCCCCTGGCTTCCAGTAAAGGATGCGCAAATCAAGGCTTTTTAGTGGATGAGCAGATTCTTGGCCTCCAGTTCCATCTTGAAATGACAAAAGATGGACTCGATGAGCTAATCCAGCACAGTAACAAGGAACTTAAAATAAGTGACGGCCCCTTCATCCAATCTCCGGTCACTATGTTAAATGCTCCTCACTTTGAAGAAAATCATAAAACGATGCAAAAACTTCTAAACCGATTTTTCCAGTAACCCAGTTAAAGAAGGTAGCTTACGATTAATCCACGGCCATCATTTTAAGACATACCGGCATCGATATTTCTAATTCATTCCCTGTTTTAGTCAACAAACCGGATTTTTTATCTCGTTTGAACACTGCTACATTGTCTGTATTCCGGTTTGCGACCAACAGGTATTGACCGGTCGGATCAATCATAAAATTACGGGGATGTATCCCACCTGAACCCTCTTCACCAATATACGATAATTGACCATTTTCTTGATTTACAGAATATATTACAATGTTATTCAAGTCTTCCCTGTTTGAAGCATAAAGAAACTTCCCATCCGGAGAGAGGTGAATGTCTGCCCCGGAAACAGCCCCCTCATAGTTTTCCAGAAGCGTGGAAACCTGCTGAAATTTATTGAGCTTTCCAGCCTCAAATGTAAAAGCATCAATGGTTCCGTTGAGTTCATTAATCAGGTAGGCAAAGTTGCCTTCCGGATGGAAAGTTATGTGACGCGGCCCCGATCCGGCTTCGGCTTCATAAACGCCAGATTCTAAGGGAGTCAATTCCCCTTCAGAGGCACTAAATCTATAGCTTTTAACCTGATCGGTCCCCAAATCTGCAACCAGAAGATGTTGATTGTCCGGGGTTACATAGGTACAATGTACATGGGAACCTTCCTGCCGGTTTTCATTCACACTACTTCCGCTGTGCTCAAAATTTGCCTCTGCTTGCCGGAGGCTGCCATCCCTTTCGATAGGAAGCATAGAGAGCGAGCCTCCGCTATAGTTACCGGCAAATGCCCAGCGGCCGGTTTGGTCCACCGATACATAGCAGGGATGGCCTCCCCTGCTTGACTTTTTATTCAGGAATGTAAGCTCTCCTTTGGCTTTGTCAAAAGAAAAAGCACTAACAGACCCACCGCTTTCACCTCCCGTCTCATTAACCGCATAAACATAGTTGTCATCCGGAGAGATTGCTAAATATGAGGGATTCTCCACTCCGGAGACTTTACTGACATACTGGGCCTCTCCCGTTTCAGCATTAAATTCATATACATAAATTCCCTCGCTTTCTCCGGATGTATAGGTGCCTACAAACAAATAAAAAGAAGAGGAGGATTGTCCCACTGTTAAATGTGGAATAAGAACAACAAGTAATGATATTACAAAAGGGAACAGGATTCGTTTCATAGTTATGTCATTAAAATTTTTAGATGTTAAAAGTACCAGTAAAAGGTTGTAAGCATTTAAAGAATGTATAACAAATATCCCTGATTAGCAGGAACGATAAAGTAGTAATGGGAATTCTGGCTCACAAGTTGTTCATAAAAAGTAAATTGCAAGAACTTTTTGATTACGCCAACAGGCCGTGGATCATTATTTTAAATGGCATTTTTAGTTGTATTTTATCCCTGACACCTTAACTTTTTCAATTCCTGAACTGCTTATGAAAGCTATTGTTATTGGATCCGGACTTGGCGGCTTATCCATTGCCTGTCTAATAGCTTCACAAGGGTACGACGTTACTATCCTGGAAAAGAATAGTGACATCGGGGGGAAAATAAATGAGATTAAAGCCGGAGGATTTCGATTTGATACCGGCCCTTCCCTTTTGACGATGCCTTTTATACTTGAATCACTCTTTGAGAAGAGTGGTTATAAGCTTCAGGAATTCCTAACCATCGAAACAGTAAATCCGATTTGTCGATATTTCTATAGAAACGGCACCCAATTTGACTGCTACCAGGATTCGGCTGCCAATATTTCTCAAATACAGGAATTTGCTCCGGAGGATGTTGAGGCCTTTCGAGATTTCATGAGCTATTCTCGGGAGCTGTATCAGAAAACGAAAAAAGCCTTTCTCTTCAATCCCCTTTACGAAATAGCAGATTTAGGACCCCTGAAATTAACCAATTTTTTAAGCATCGATGCCTTTCAAACCGTAGCCGAAAGCGTTGATACCCGGTTTAGATCTTCTGAACTAAAGAAATTTTTTAACCGGTTTACAACCTACAACGGTTCCTCCCCCTATCAGGCTCCCGCAACACTAAATGTCATCCCGCATGTAGAGCTTAGCCTGGGCGGATACTACATAAAAGGTGGGATGTATGCTCTCATAGAAGCCTTACATTCCCTTGCTACAAGATTAGGCGTCAATATAGTTACCAATACTTCAGTACAACATATTCGAACTAATGGGAAAAGGGTATCGGGAGTAGAGGATAATAACCAGAATTTCTACCCTGCTGATATAGTTGTTTCCAATGCCGATGCCTATGAAACCTATATGAACCTGCTCAATCCTGCCGATACCTCATGGTTGAACAGAACAAGAATAGAACAAGCCGAACCCTCCTGCTCGGGCTTTGTATTACTGCTTGGACTTGATAAACAATACAAGCAGCTCACTCATCATAACATTTTCTTCTCAAAAGATTATAGAAAGGAATTCAATCAGATATTTAACCGAAAGGTAATGCCTGATGATCCTACGATCTATATCGCAAATACATCACATACAGATCCGGACCATGCCCCTCCGGGTGGATCCAATCTATTTGTACTAGTGAATAGTCCTTATTTGAGCGATGCATATAAATGGAACAAAAAGGAATCCCAATACAAAAAATTTCTTATTAATAAGCTCAGTGAGCGGGGATTAACTAATCTAAAAGACCATATTCAGTTTTCTCAAACAATTACTCCCCGGGATTTTTACACAAAATATCGCAGTAACAAGGGAAGTATTTACGGAACTTCTTCCAACAGTAAATTAGCCGCTTTTCTGCGGCCAGCCAATAAGTCGCGCTCCATAGAGGGTCTTTATTTGGTGGGCGGCAGTACCCATCCCGGCGGAGGTATTCCTTTAGTTACACTCTCGGCATTTCACGCTTTTGAACTTGTCCAAAGATATGAATAATACCGGATGGTTAGATCAGGCTATCCAATATTTTTTTAGGTTTGCCCTAAATTAATCACTTCCATATCCTGAAATTTCCCCTCGTCTATCGTAAACCGGATACACGTTCTGTATATTTGAGCGCCATATCTGCCCGCAGCTCCGGGATTTATAAAAAGCATCCTGTTTTTCTCCTGATCCCGTCCCACTTTCAGGATATGTGAATGCCCGCAAATAAAAACATCCGGGGGACTTTTCTCCATTTCTTCCCGGATGGGCAAACAATATCGTCCCAGCGTTCCCCCTATATGGGTCATCCAAATATCAATCCCCTGTCGTTCAAACCGTTGGTGCTTCGGATATTCCTGACGAATTTCCTTTCCATCGATATTACCATAAACCCCGGTTAATGGTGCAATGGATTTGAGTTGTTCAGCGATGACAAGAGTTCCAAAATCCCCGGCGTGCCATATTTCATCTCGATCTGAAAAATATTCCGCTACCTGGGGATCAAGGTAATTATGTGTATCCGAAATTAGCCCAACCTTAATCATGCTCCTTCTTCATTTTAATCTATACAATCAAAACACTACCAAATGTACAAAGTTTCAGTATTAGTAAAAATTGTATCAATTGAAAAATAGATTTCTACATTTTTCCATGCAGGACACTTATTCGATCTTTACTATTTAATTACTACCTTCAACTATTTCTTAGCAGATTAAAACGATAACACTGTTAACCAAAACATTTTATCTTTATCTATATTATTATTTATGGTCCCCTCTTTTAGCATAATTATCGTTTCCTGGAATGCCTTGCATCACCTACAGGAATATCTTCCGAGTGTAATAGCTACCGACTATCCGGACTATGAAATAATATTGGCAGATAATGCATCCACTGACGGCTCTAAAAAATGGATAAGGGAGCAATATCCCAACGTTAAAATTGTCTCTCTGGATAAAAATTATGGATACTGCGGGGGTAATAACCGGGCCGTTCCTTATGCAAATGGAGAAATCCTGGTTTTTCTTAATAATGACGTTCGCGTAGAGCCAAATTGGCTGAATGGACTCTCCATCTGCTTTAAAGATTCTAAGACGGCAGCCGCACAACCTAAGTTGCGATCTGACAGACAGCCCGAATACTTTGAATACGCCGGAGCGGCCGGTGGATACCTGGATAAATATGGCTATCCGTTTTGCAGGGGACGGGTTTTTGACACGATCGAGATGGATAAAGGCCAATATGATGATGAACAGGAGATTCTCTGGGCCAGCGGAGCCTCCCTGGCCATCCGGAAGGAAACGTTCGAAGAACACGGGGGATTTGATGAGGATTTCGAATTTCATATGGAAGAGATCGATCTATGCTGGCGGCTATGGAATGCTGGCTATAAGGTTCGCTATTGCCCCGATAGTACTATCTATCATTTGGGCGGCGGATCTCTTCCAATGGATTCTCCACGAAAGCTCTATTACAATTATCGCAACAGCTTAAAAATGCTCTGGAAAAACTGTAGTGCAGAAAGTCTGATCTCTCGCTTTTGGGGTAGATATCTACTGGATATCATTGCAGGGCTGCGTTCCCTTTTAACCGGCGAGTGGAATGAATTCAGGGCAATCATCAGAGCTCACTACCATTTCTGGACAGAATTCCCGGTTACCCATGAGAAGAGGCAACACCTACAACAAAGCCGTAAACAGCAAGCTGATCCCCCTACTATCCTTTCTGTGCATCTGACATGGGATTATTTTTTAAAAGGCAAAGACACCTTTAAAGATCTGATGGATAATTGATATATGATATC
>CAYXVW010000188.1:0-5358 GCA_964468695.1 uncultured Balneolaceae bacterium
GGTATTGCACGCCATTAGCAAGGGCATCATGTTTGTGCTCAATCCGATTCTCAACCTTTTTGACAAAGGATTCACCTCTATTGAAGATCGATATCCTGCCCTTTTAAGATGGTCTCTTCGACACCGATTTATGGTTCTTTCCTTTGCCTTCCTGTCGTTGATGGGAAGTTTAATGCTGGTCCCTCAGTTGGGAATGGAACTTATCCCCTCATTATCACAGGGAGAATTTAACGTGGAATTCCAGCTACCTCCCGGTACGCCAATAGAACAAACCGACCGTGCCCTTCAAAAAGTTCAGCAAACGGCAGGCAATGTCTCCTCCATCAATACAACTTTTGCCGTAGCTGGTACGGGTAATAAGATGGATGCCAATCCCAATCAGGGCGGTGAAAACTGGGGGGAACTTAACGTTGCCCTGACAAGCGGAGCGGGACGACCACTCGAAGAGAGCACTATGGGGGAACTTCGAACCGAGCTTCAGCGGATTCCGGGACTCGAATATAAATTCTCCCGCCCTGCCCTGTTTACGTTTGACACTCCTGTTGAAGTGGAAATTTCCGGATATAACCTTGATGACCTGAAAAAGGTTAGTGATCAAATAGTCCAAAAGATATCGGACAATCCTCGATTTACCGATATCAAGCCAACAATGGAACATGGCAATCCTGAAATACAAATCACCTTTGACCGACCAAAAGCAGCAGCACTGGGATTACAAGTCCATGAAGTGGCAGATCTCGTAGTAAGCAAAGTACGCGGCGATATTGCTACCCGTTACTCATGGAGAGATCAAAAAATTGATGTCCTGGTACGTGCCAAAGAACAGGATCGCTCGTCCGCGACGGATATTCAAAACCTGATTATCAATCCCAACAGCAGCTCACCGATACCACTTGCAAGTATTGCTGAAATCAAAAGGGCTACGGGTCCAAGCGAGATACGACGAACGGCCCAGCAGCGCGTAGCCATCATCTCTGCTAATTTAAACTATGGAGATCTTGCCACGGCGGCCGAAGATATTCGTGATATTATTAACCAAACGGTGATGCCGACCGGCATTCAGGCCCAGGTAAGTGGACAAAATGAAGAGATGGCAAATTCTTTCGAATCTCTCCTGTTTGCCCTTTCACTTGCCGTATTTCTGGTTTACCTGGTAATGGCCTCACAATTTGAATCACTTTTGCACCCCTTTATCATCCTGTTTACGATTCCTTTGGCACTTGTGGGTGCCATCCTGGGACTTTGGATAACCGGCTCAACCATTAGCGTGGTAGTATTTATTGGTCTTATTCTGCTGGCCGGAATAGTGGTAAATAATGCTATTGTACTCATTGATCTAATCAACCAATATCGCGAGCGTGGCATGGAAAAGATCAAGGCTATTCTCGAGGGAGGAAAATCGAGACTTCGCCCCATTTTAATGACCACCCTGACTACTACACTCGGTCTGTTGCCATTGGCTATCGGCATAGGCGATGGCGCTGAACTTCGTGCACCTATGGCAATAACGGTCATTGCCGGTCTTGTGATCTCTACTCTTTTAACACTGGTAGTCATTCCGGTAATGTACGCGATTATGGATCGCAAGGTGTACAAACAACCCGCTATTGCTGGGCAGCAATCAACTCAAAAAGATCAAGGAGAATAAAATGAACTTCACAGACCTCTCCCTTCGCCGCCCGGTAACCACCATCATGGTGTTTATCAGTTTTGTTGTTATCGGGATTATCGCCAGCCGCATGGTCCCACTGGAATATTTTCCGGATATCTCTTTTCCCGGAGCATATATCTCGGTACCCTATTCCAATTCTACCCCGGAAGAAGTTGAGCGGACCATTACACGTCCCATTGAAGAAGCTCTGGCTACCATCAGCGGGCTGAAGCGAATGAATTCTTCATCCAGTGAAAATCAAGCGGGTATTTTTGTGGAATTCGAAATGGGATCTGATATCAGCCTGAAAGGGATGGAGATCAAAGAAAAAATCGACGGTGTACGCAACCAGTTGCCGGATGATATGGAGCGTTTCTTTATCAATAAATTTTCGGCGCAGGATAACCCGATGATGAATCTCCGGCTCTCTTCTGAGCGCGATTTGTCAAATGCCTTTGAATTATTGAACAGGAACTTAAAACAACGGATTGAACGCATACGGGGAGTCGCAAATGTGGATCTTTATGGCGTTGAACAGCGGCAAATTCGCATTGAACTTATTCCCGAACGACTTGAAGCTCATAACGTCAATTTGAATGAACTGGCACAGACCCTGCGTAGAAGTAATTTTTCAGTAACGGCTGGAAAAGTTGACGAAGCCGGTAAACGTTATATGGTACGTCCCACTGGTGAAATGACGAGACCTGATGAATTTGCCCAGCTGGTAATCGGCCCCAATAATTTACAATTACATGATGTGGCAACCGTGGGATATGGCAGTCCAGAACGAGAATATGGCCGCCATCTGGATCAGAAATATGCCATCGGGTTGGACGTGTTCAAAGAGTCAGGGGCAAATACGGTTGAGGTGGGTAACCGTGTACTTGCAGAAATTGAAAAAATCAACCAACTGCCCGAGATGAAGGGCATCAATATTTTTGAGATGCACAACCAGGCAACCGGTATCATCAGCTCCCTGACAGAGCTTTTGAAAGCTGGCCTCCTGGGAGCATTCTTCTCTATTATCATTCTGTATCTGTTTTTGCGCAGGATCAGCACTACCTTAATTGTGGCGCTTGCTGTCCCCTTCTCACTGATTGTTACAGTGGGACTTCTTTATTTTATGGATCTTTCCCTAAACATTCTTTCGATGATGGGACTTATGTTGGCGGTCGGGATGCTGGTCGATAACGCAGTAGTGGTAACCGAGAATATCCATCGCAACCAGCATATGATGGATGATAAAGCAGAAGCCACCAGGCGTGGAGTTAAACAGGTTGGGATGGCCGTAACGGCAGGTACCCTTACCACAATCATTGTTTTCCTTCCCAATATTATCAGCGAAGATTCTATGATTGCTATTCAACTTTATCATGTAGCCATCACCATCATCCTGGCCCTGAGTGCTTCTCTTCTTATTTCGCTTACCGTTATCCCGTTATTAACGTCCAAAATAAAAGCGCCTGATCAGACTTCACAGACAAAGTATATTGACAAAATAGAGCGTGTTTATTCGAAAATTTTAAGCGGCTTGCTGAAAAGGCGTTATGCTTCTTCATGTTTAATACTGGGAATTCTTTTCAGTGTGATCATACCGATGAATATGACCAACATTGATATGTTTCCCTCCTCTGAATCACGTGAATTATATTTGCACTATAATTTAAATGAAACCTATACCCTCGAGCGTGTTGAACAGTCGGTAAGCCGGGTAGAAAAATATCTCTATGATAATCAAGAAGCATTTGAGATTGATGCAGTCTACTCTTATTTCGAGCCGGGTCATGCTACTTCAACCCTTTTACTTACCGATGATGATGTAGCTAAAAAAGACGTTAAAACCATAAAACAAGAAATTGTTGAGAACTTACCCAAACTCTCCATTGGTGAACTTTCATTTGAATATCGGGATCGTACAGGCGGGGATCAGCTTCGGATTTTTGTCATCGGGGAATCTTCGGATGTACTGACAGAACTTGCATCTGAAGTAAAACGCCGGCTTGAAGGCATAGAAGGTCTCGCGGATGTACGTTCAGAGGCCGAAACCGGAACGGAAGAAGTTCAAGTGGTTGTAGATCGAGAGCGAGCGCGGAATTTAGATGTCTCCAGTCAACAGATTGCAAGTTTGGTATCAAATTCGATGAGAGGCATGAATTTACGGCGCGTTCGGGGTGATCAGGGTGAAACAGATGTAGTTCTTGCACTGCGCGAATCCGATCGAAAAAATATTGATGACCTGATGAATTTGCCCGTAAATGTAGGTGATAATGGAAGCATGAAACTGGCTTCACTGGCTGATTACCAAATTAGCTCCGGACCGAGAAGTATCCAGCGAGAAGACCAACAAACCTCACTTGGAATCAACATCAACCTGGACGGTATTACCATGAGTGAAGCCCAGGAACGTATCTTTCCCATCCTCGATCAAATTAATTACCCGGCCGGCTATGGATGGAGTCAGGGGCGCAGCTTCCAGGAAGATCAGGAAGCAATGGATGAAATGCTTATAAATATGTTGCTGGCCATGTTTTTAATTTATCTGGTAATGGCCTCTCTGTTTGAATCGGTACTTTTCCCATCCAGTATTATAACATCCATTTTCTTTGCTGTAGTTGGCGTATTCTGGTTTTTCTTCATTACCGGTACTACTTTTTCATTTATGGCTATGATTGGTATTCTTATCTTGATGGGTATCGTAGTTAATAATGGAATTGTGTTGATCGATCACATCCATCAGCTCCGAATGGGTGGAATGGAACGATTCGAAGCCATCATAAAAGGAGGAAAAGATCGCATGCGTCCCATTTTAATGACGGCAGCCACCACCGTACTTGGGCTCCTGCCTCTGTGCTTTGGTACTACTCAAATTGGTGGAGACGGCCCTCCCTACTTTCCAATGGCACGGGCCATTGTCGGCGGACTTTCTTTTTCAACCGTGGTTACTCTATTGGTGCTGCCAGCTATCTACTTAATTCTTGATGATATAAAACGCTGGGGAAGCCGCGTATGGCGAAACGGCTGGAATGTATAAAGTTAAGAAATTTCCAATTACCGCAGGCTCCATCAATTGCAACTAAAAGGGTGGATATCATTTACTATCCTTTACTTATTTCGATGTAAAGTAGAAACGCTTACTTTCCTACTTCCCTTTAAAGTAAAAGAGTAAATATGCCTAATGAGAAGTTAATCTACCAAGAGTCCTTTAAAATACGGGCTTCTGAAGTCAATATTCATCAAAAAGCAACGTTGCCAGCTATTTGCGAACTGCTACAGGAAGTGGCTGGAAATCATGCTCGTCAACTCAAATTTGATATTACTGACCTCCAACAGGATAAGCTAACGTGGGTTCTTCACCGGCTCCGGGTAGAGATGGATCAATTTCCCGACTGGAGAGATACCATTACCATTCAAACCTGGCCTTCTGGCGGTGACGGACTACGAGCTCACCGTGATTTTCTGATATTGGATAGCGAGAATAATATTATTGGGAAATCCTTAAGTTATTGGCTCATACTAGATATTGAAAGCCGTCGGCCAAAGCGCATACCCAAAACAATACTGGAAAGTGTTCCGGAAAACAGTGACCATGTTCTGCCAGTAAACGAGGGGAATTTTAAGAAGGTAAAAGATCCTCAAAGTACTCAATTATTTACAGTTCGAAAGTCTGACCTTGATTTAAACCGGCACGTTAATAACGTACGATATAT
>CAYXVW010000189.1:0-5354 GCA_964468695.1 uncultured Balneolaceae bacterium
TGCTGCGGCGGATTTGCCCGGCGTGCGAGTAGCGGATGTTTTAGTTAAATGTTTTTGAGGTTGTCCAAAATAGAAGGCCTGGATCTAGGTGTAATTACCGTCATCCCCCATTCCCGGCAAAAGAACCGTGAGTCTCCCCTTCGAAGGGGGGCAGGGGATGTTGGTTTATCAATACGATTACAATTTTTCGTTTTAAATTGACAATCTACTCTTTATATCGCTTATAATTTTTTTTATTTGTATTATATAAGTATCTGTTATAAATAAAGTTATAGAAAATAATTAAATGTTTTTCTATCCCCTGATCAGCCAAGCACCCGGCGGCACGTTGCGGGAAAGCGTATAGCAGTCACCGAGTGGTGGTTGGTGGCCGGGGGGAGTATTGGGATACCAGATTCTGCAGCTTCCGGGAGGTGGCATATGTCCGGGCGGTACTTTTCCAACGCCTTTCCGATGGTCAGGTCTCCGCTCATGTTTCTCTACAGCTACCCCGCCTCTTTCTCCTTCAAGGATAAGAAGTCCATGGGAGCAGCCAGAGAGTAAAACCGTTACAGTAATAATGAACAGTACTTTTAAAAGGTAACTTAGCTGGTTTTTCATAATATGCCATTCTCATTGCGGTTCACTTCAATAAGAACAGGCAAATACCAGTTTTAAATAGCATGTTTGTGCTAAATCATCTTTCAGGCGCGTTCGGCCAATTCAAACCAGCGGCTGGTCTGCTTTTCTATTTTGGCGTTGATCTCTTTGTATTGCTTTGATTTCTCCTGCAATTCTTCGTGGTTAAGGTTTCCGCTGCTTATTTCAGTTTCGAGCGCTTTCTTTTGCTCTTCAAGTTTCGCAATTTTTTCTTCCAGTTTGTTATACTCCCGCCGCTCGTTATAGCTGAGCTTTTGTTCGTCGGTGGATGAAGATGAATGGTTTTGGGCAGAGGAATCAGTTTTTTGCTTTGGTTCCGGGGAGGAAGAAGATGAAGAGGATACTTGTTCTTCTAAAACCTGTTCCCTGTACTCTTCGTATGTGCCGTGGTGATCACTGATTTGTCCTTCACCTTCGAAAATAAAATAGTGGTCTACCAATTTATCCATGAAAAAGCGATCGTGCGAGACGATGATCAGACATCCCTCAAAGTCCAGGAGAAACTCCTCTAACTTATTAAGGGTCAGCAGATCAAGATCGTTAGTGGGCTCATCCAGAATAAGGAAGTTTGGGTTTTGAATAAGTACTAACATCAGTGCCAGCCGACGTTTTTCACCACCGCTAAGCTTGCGAACATGCGTATATTGCATTTCAGAGGTGAACATAAAGTGCTCAAGAAAACGGGAGGCCGTAATTTTCTTACCGTTGGCCAGTTTAATAATTTTAGCCTCGTTTTGAATAATATCGATGACCCGTTCATCTTCATCAAATTCCAGTCCCTGTTGTTCATAGTGGCCAAATACGACGGTTTTACCGGTTCGTATTTTTCCGGAATCCGCGGGTTCTTTGCCGGTAATCATATCCAGAAAGGTGCTTTTACCGGCCCCGTTTTCACCAATTATTCCGATTCGTTCTCCCTCTTCAAAAGTGTAATAGAAGCTATCCAGTATTATATTGTCATCAAACTTCTTGGAGACATTTTTGAGTTCCAAAATTTTACCTCCCAGCCGGGGCATATCAATACTCAGGCGCAACTCCGGATCTTTGGGTCCGGTTTCGGTTTTATCCTTTAGTTCCTTGAAATCATCAATACGGGATTTGGATTTGGTGGTCCGGGCTTTGGGAGAGCGCCGCATCCATTCGAGTTCTTTTTTAAAGAGCTGCTGGGCCTTGTGAGCCTCTTTGCGTTCAATTTCTCTCCGCTCTGAACGCTTCTCCAGGAAATACTGATAGTTGCCTTTATGATGGTAGAGTTTACCTCCTTCCAGTTCGAGGATGTGATCGCAAATCCGATCCAGGAAGTAGCGATCATGGGTGACCATCAAAAGTGTTCTGTTGGTACTGATGAGATAATCCTCTAACCATTCGATCATGGCAATATCCAGGTGGTTGGTGGGTTCATCGAGGATGAGAAGGTCGGGGTTATCGAGGAGCACAAAAGCAAGAGCCACACGTTTGCGTTCTCCACCGGAAAGGGTAGCGATGGATTGGTCCAGATTGTGGATATTCAGTTTGCTGAGAATTTTTTCCATGCGCTGCTCATAATCCCAGGCGCCGACGGTATCCATGGCCTCAGAAGCACGTTCAAAGGCTTTTCTGTTCTCTTCATTATAATTTTCAGCCTGTTGTTCAGCAGCCCGGTGGTATTGCTGTATAATTTCAACGGTTTGATTGTCATTTTGAGCAATGAATTCCCTGATGGTCAGATTTTCATCCAGGTCCGGATCCTGTTCCAAAAATCCGATCCGTATATCGTTTTGGACCATAACCTTTCCTCCGTCGGGTTGTTCCTTGCCTGCCAGAATCTTCAAAAGGGTAGATTTACCGGTCCCGTTTTCAGCAATAAGAGCCGTTTTGTCTCCTTCCGAGATGCCAAATGAAAGTCCCTCAAAAAGTACTTTTGGACCATAATTTTTAGAGAGATTTTCTGTGGAAAGGTAGGTCATGAATTATATTATCTTGGATTAATTAAATGTCGAACGAAAAACTATTATTCAGGTATTTGGGAAAATAAATGGAATATCGTCTTATGCATCAAATATTTTATTCAACTGCATTTCTATAATTTTTTTCTCCGGCTGTAATAGCTACTGGTAGTCGATTTTGGAGGGGAGGGAGGGGGCACGTCGCGTAGTCGCTAAAAACACAGGGAGGATTATAAGCTTTGTTAAAGTCGATATAGGTGACATTATTTTTATTCGGTGTGTCAACATAGAGGTATCTTCCGCCATCGTAGGTGGACTTTCCATTGGTTTCATCTCCCAGAATGATAAAAAACTGTTCATCCTTATCCGGATGACCTAACGGTGCTAACTGATATTCTTGGTCGTTTATTGTAAAATGAAGGGTTCCGTATAGTGAATCCTCGTAGCTTTCACCTAGTATATCGGGAATAGTAATAGTGCGGGGAGACTCAAAGCGCTTAAAGGTCGCTTTAATATTCCATTTACGATTAATGGGGAAGTGCTCAATGCTATCGAAGGCTGAAAAATTAGGATGTTTAGTATCCTTTAGACGCAGATAGTAATCCCCTCGTCTTTCTATAACATACCAGATAAAATCATTGTGCCTTAGTTTGGTGGGGGCATGCTCTCCCTGTACTTGGAGATTAATTTCAGAAATTGTTTCTCCGTCTGAGGTTACGGAAGCTTCGGGATCGGCAAAAAAAGTAAGAGAGTCCTCCTTTCGTACAATAGTTCCCATATATGGAGCTCCTCTGTCAGGAAGAATAATATCATTGGTGGAGTCAGACCCGATGGCATGCTCACCTTTTTCAATTCTGTATAGTCCGGCCAGGCTCAGCCAGCTGTCTTCCTCCTGGAGAGATTTAATACGCTGTTCGTGCCATTCATTTATCGTTTGAAGGTATTCCTCATCACTCATCCGATCCTGTTCTGAATTACAGGAAATAACAATAATACAAAACCCCAAAAAAGGTATAATTCTATAGAGCAAAGAAAAGAATCGTTGAAACATTTGGGATGGCTTGGCCTGTACCATTAAAGATTTTCAGGGACATGAACGAGCATTGGAACATGCGTATGGTAGGTCAGTTCTTGGGTATTATTGGCCCAAAGCAGTGTTCGCAAGAATACTTTTTTATACCGGATGAGAATAATCAGAGATACCGGATACTCTTCGAGGAAATTCGAAACCCCTTTGGAAAATCGTTCTGCTTCGAGATGGTGGAATTCTAGTTTTGAATAATCGATCTCCTCCTTTATTAAATCCTTAAACCCTCTAAAACGGATATCGGTTTCCATGTCCTTTTCTTCAGAAACATGAAGCACATGCACTTCTGCATCAAAAATATTGGCCAGGAAAACGGTCGATTTAAGCGCTTCCATATCTTTGGATCGGAAATCCGTAGCAAAAAGGAAACGATCGAGATAGGGTTTCTTACTGTTAATGGGTACGGTCATGACCGGAATCTCAGAATCAAGGATGACATCAGAAGTGACATTCCCGTAAAGAATACGTTTTAAGCTGGATTCCCCCTTGGTGCCCATAACCAAAAGATCGGCTCCAATCTCATCGGCCTTTTGATTGATAACCCCATAAGGCTTACCTCTTTCAATGTGATATTCAATATTCAGATGCTCGTAGTCGGATGCTGCTTCCGCAATGAGCTCTTCAAAATGCTCTTCAGCTTTTTCTATAAGAGCATCTACCGTTTCTTCAACGCGGGTTGCAAAATCATAAGGCTCTTCAATAGCATGCAACAAATGTAGGTCTGCGTCGGCTTGCGCCGCTATTTTAACGGCGTAGGTATAAGCCTGGGCGGCGTCCTCTGTAAAGTCAGTTGGAAATAAAATTGTTTTTAAATGATCCATCTTCTCGATTTTTTGAATGGTTGTGTAGCTAAATTACACTTCCATTAATAGTAAATAAAGTTAGCAGAGTATATTTTTTGCTATGGTATCCCATTTTTAGCTCCCTTGTTCAGAGGAATCTATTTAGTTGATCTCCAGATCGATAGATACCTCTTTGTATGTTTTATAAAAGAGCGGAACCATAAGAGCTGCAATATAACAAATGATACCAATAGCAACGAATATGAAAGCGATTGTTCGGTCATATTGCAAAGCATCTGACTGGATTAATAAATTGTACCAGTCATGCGCCTCTTCACCTAAGTTGCCAATAAGTGGCAGTTGACGTTCACTTGCATCGGCCGCATATCCGGCTACGTCCATCCAGCTGTATCCTAACAGACAGAATGATAGCTGAACTCCAATGCTTTTTCTGTTGATCCAGCAAAATATTAAAATAGCCAAAGGTAGTAATATCTGGAATAAGGAGCCTCCTAAAATAGTGATAAATCGGACACCAAAAATACTGAAGAAGGTGTGTCCCGCTTCGTGGGTAATGAGCAAAAAGGTATCCACAAACAGGTGAACAATATTAAGCGGAAAAGGATAGGAATAGTTAACTGAAAAAAAGATGTTGAACCGAAGGGCCCAGTATATCTGATGGATAGAATAGATAACGAAGGGGAGAATAAGGAAAGAAGTCCACCATTTTTTAAAAAACGTAGCCGCTATTTTTTTTAGTCTCTCGGTTTGCATGCCATTTATCTTATTTAAATCTCATCCGATATCATATATCAATTATCTATCAGATCTTGAAATGTATCTTTGCCTTTTAAAAAATAATCCCATGTAAGATGTACCGGAAGGATAGTAGGGGGATCTGTTTGCTGTTTACGGCTTTCT
>CAYXVW010000190.1:0-2005 GCA_964468695.1 uncultured Balneolaceae bacterium
GATCGATTTGGGATTGTCCAAGAAAAAAGCTGCTCAAACATATTATTGGATGGCAAGAACAGCGAGTACTAATAATGAGCCCGAACAGGCACGAAATTATTTTTTAACATTAGCGGATGATTATCCGGATACGGAATGGGCACCGAAAGCACTTTACGAAAGAGGACAGCTCTTTTTATCGGAGGAACGTTATGACGCTTCTACCGATGCTTTTGAATTATTAAAAGAACGATATCCCAACGCAGATATAACCCGTCGAACAGCAATGGCCTTGGGGGAATCTTATTATCAGCAGGGACGCTATGAACAGGCTGTAGAGGCATTTAAGAATGCCATACCATATCTGGATGAGGAAATGGAAACCAAAGCCGTACTGCTCATTGCCGAAAGTTATAACTATTTAGAAAACTTTGATGAAGCCTCTACCTATTATCGACAATATATAAATCGTACGGAGGGAACAGAAGAAGAACGAGCAGCTCATTATGGTCTGGGATGGTTGTATCATAAACAGGAAATTTATCATTGGGCGTCCGATGAGTTTGAGAAGGCTGCAACGGGTTCTGATGAACTGGCCCGAAAAGCGCTTTATTATAAAGCAGTAAACGAAAAATTGGGATCTCGATACCAAGAGGCGATGGAGACATTTCGTCACTTTGGAGATCGATTTACCGAAGGAAGTTGGGTAGAGCAGGCTTATTATGAGTGGGCAATAACAGCCTACGAAATGGGTAATCACCCGGAAACCATTGAAGTTCTTTTAGCGCTTGTTCGTAATGAAGATGAGTTGGAGTGGGGTGGCAAGGTCTATACTCTGTTAGGGGAAGCGTATTTTGCGAATGAAGAGTATACCCGATCTATTCAGGCTTTTGAAGAAGCGGAAGGTATGGCAAATATTGATCCGGAAGTAAAGCGTGAAGCACGCTTCCAAAAAGCATGGGTACAATATAGCAACCAGGCCTACCAGGAGGCGCAGCAAATTTTTGAATCACTGCATGAAGAAGTACCTGATGAGGAAGTCGGAATCGAAGCCTTATTCTGGAGTGCTGATGCATATTATAACATGGAAGAATATGGTCCGGCTGCACAGCAATTTAGACAATTTACACAGCAGTATAGTGATCATGAATTAGTAGGCCCTGCGAGTTATTCCCTTGGGTGGAGTTATTTTAAAATGGGGGAATTTGAGCAGGCCATTGGTCCGTTGAATACCTTTCTGCAGGAATATGATCCGCCAGAAACAGCTCTCTATCCCTATGACACTGATACGCGACTTCGTATTGGAGATGCGTACTTTGCACTTGGGGACTATAATAATGCTATGTCTACCTACAGGGAGGTATTAGGAGCAGAACCCGGTGGAGATTACGCTCTATTTCAGATAGCTAACAGCTATTATCGAAGCGACCAAACATATGATGCAGTGACCACTTTCCGCCGATTTTTGGAAGAATATCCGAATAGTCAGTTAAGCCAACAGGCGCAGTATAATATTGCTTATATCTATTTAAATACCGGTAATTATTCCCAGGCTGTGGAAGAATTTCAAACGGTAATCAGTAAGTATCCCGGTACGAGCTGGGCGGCTCGCGCGCAATATAATATAGGAGATACCTATTATAACGCCGGCGAATATGAACAGGCTATTGCCGCCTATAAAAAAGTTATGGAAAAATATCCGGATAGCGAGTATGTCATTGAGGCTGTCAATGGGATTCAGTATTCCCAAATGTCAGAGGGAGGTGCCGACAACAGTTCAGATGCATTGGAGCAGTTTCTGGAAGAGAATCCACAGACCTCGATGGCAGACCGTCTCCGTTTCCGTCAGGCCGATAACTTAATGCAATCTGGAGATTATAATAATGCAATTGAGGAATTCCAGCAGTACATCCGGATTACCAATAATGAAGAGTTATTACCAGATGCGCACTTCAATTTGGCCAATGCCTATGAAGAGACAAACCAAGTTGATGAGGCTATCAATGAATATCAGATAGTTGTTCAG
>CAYXVW010000190.1:2105-5218 GCA_964468695.1 uncultured Balneolaceae bacterium
GCAAATGTAGGATTAGGAAAAGTTGCGCTTGAAAATGGGGAATATCAGGATGCAAGAGATTTGCTTAGTTTAGTTGCCGAAGCAAATACTTCTGAAGTTGGAGCGGAGGCACAGTACCTTTTAGGTGTTGTGAATCAAAGAAGTGGAAATTATGAAGAAGCACTTCAAAATTATTCGCGAGTAAGCGTTTTATATGGAGCATTTGATACATGGATTGCCCGGGCCCAATTAGGAAGAGCCGAAAGTTTTATTCAATTGGGACAAACGGGTGAAGCAAAGTCAACTCTAGAAAATCTGATTCAGAATCATCCCAATAAGCCGGAAGCACAAGAAGCACAAGAACTCTTGGATTCTATCAATTAATGAACTACGATATTCAACCTGCGGATACACTTCATGGTAAAGTTCAACTCCCGGCTGATAAGTCGATTTCGCATCGGGCGGCTATGTTTGCTGCCTTGCATGACGGACAGTCAATTATAAAAAATTTTTCAGAGGCCGCTGATCCTCACAGTACTTTGGACTGTCTCCGTAAATTAGGGGTCGGAATACAAATTAGGGGAAAGAACATTATCCAGGTGGAGGGCGTGGGACGTGACGGTTTGGTGCAGCCTTCCGAAGATCTGGACTGTGGAAATTCCGGTACTACCATGAGACTGCTCAGCGGAATCATTGCGGGTTCCGGGGTTCCGGCCCGGTTAACAGGAGACGAATCACTCTCGTCTCGTACCATGAAGCGAATCATCGATCCGCTTACCGAGATGGGAGCAGTAATAGACGCAAGAGATAATGATTTTGCCCCACTGGAAATAAGGAGAGATATTCCCCTCAAACCCTTGTATTTCTCGCTTCCAATTGCCAGTGCGCAGCTGAAATCATGTGTGCTGTTAGCTGGATTGTATGGGGAAAAGCCTACGAAAGTTATTGAAACTTTGCCCAGTCGTGATCACACCGAACGGTTGCTCAATTTGCCTATTGAAGAAGAGAATGGGGAAAAGCGAATATTTTCCAGCAGAGAAGATGAGGTGCCGGAGCAATCCTATCGCGTGCCTAATGATTTTTCGGCCGCTGCATTTTGGTTGGTGGCTGGTGCTATTCATCCTGATGCCGAGATTATACTGCCTAAAGTAGGTCTCAATCCAACTCGCACAGGAGCACTGAAAATTTTGCAGCAGATGAATGCCGATATTAAAATTAATAACCGACATTTTGAAGGCTCCGAGCCTATCGGTGATATATCCGTTTATTCTTCAACACTTCAGCCTATAAATATAACAGAAGAGATTGTCCCCAACTGTATAGATGAAATTCCCATTCTGTCGGTAGCAATGCTTTTTGCTGATGGAGTATCAAAAATCTCAGGAGCGGAAGAGTTGCGTCATAAAGAAACAGACCGCCTGACAGCAATAGCACAAATTCTGGAGGGAGTAGGAGCTGATTTCAAAGAATACAGGGACGGACTGGAAATTAAGGGAGATCCAGATTTTATACCTGATGCTGCAACGTTCCAAAGTTATCACGATCATCGTATTGCAATGTCAGCGGCAGTACTTGGTTTGATGGGGACTACCACTTCAACCGTTGAAGGCGGAGAATGTACGGCTATTTCATATCCCGGATTTTGGGATGACCTGTCAATGCTGACGAATTGATTTTATAGTCCGCAAATCTGACAATTCCTTTCTTTTGTTGGCGCAATAATGCCAATACGTCATAAAACTCTCCTTCCTATACAACTTGGCATTGTCATTGCTCATATAAGAGCGAACATTAACAAATGGGTACACCCATGAGTGAATTTAGTATTGACATTGAAAAGCAATTGACCAGGCTGGGCAAGGATATACAGAATATCGTCGAGCGTATTGTACCGCTTGAAGATAAAGGACACGATTTTACGCCCGATTGTGATATTATTGAAAGTGAAGAAGAATTTATTATTAAGCTTGATTTGCCCGGCTTATCTAAAGAAGAAATAAATCTTGCACTGAAAGATCGTGTATTGACAGTAAAAGGAGAACGTGCTGATGAAGTAGCCGATCAGTCTTATCGACGGCAGGAACGTTCTACCGGTGTTTTTTCACGTTCCTTTGCTTTGCCGGAAAATGTCAATACTGCCGAAATAGATGCGCGGTGTAGTCATGGAGTATTGACGATTACCATGCCAAAATCCGGTGTGCCCGATGATGCGACTTCTATACCGATTAAGTAAGAATGTTGCTTCAAGGAATTTAAAATAGTTCAAATATAAATCCGAGCTTTCGGATAAGAAGATATTTCATAAAGAATTAAAACAGTTAACAAAAAACATAAATTACTATTATGGGAAAGATCATAGGAATTGATTTAGGTACTACCAACTCCTGCGTTGCTGTAATGGAAGGCAGTGAACCGACCGTTATTCAGAACTCTGAAGGCGGACGTACAACGCCCTCTGTTGTAGCATTTTCAAAAGACGGAGAACGCTTGGTCGGTGCCCCTGCCAAAAGACAGGCAATCACAAATCCGGAAAAAACAATTTCCTCAATTAAGCGCTTTATGGGCCGCTTCTACGACGAAGTAGAGGAAGAAGCCAAGCAAGCCTCTTACGAGATTGTAAAAGGTGATAACAATACGGCCCGCGTTCAGATTGAGGACCGTACATATACTCCTCAGGAAATTTCAGCCATGGTGCTTCAGAAGATGAAGCAGACGGCTGAAGAGTACCTCGGAGATGATGTAACTGAGGCGGTTATTACGGTACCTGCATATTTTAACGATGCGCAGCGTAAAGCTACGCAGGAAGCAGGTGAAATTGCCGGCCTCGATGTAAAACGAATTATAAACGAGCCAACCGCTGCTTCACTGGCATATGGTCTTGATAAGAAAGATCAGGATATGACCATTGCTGTGTATGACCTCGGCGGTGGTACTTTTGATATCTCTATTCTGGAGCTCGGTGACGGTGTTTTCGAAGTAAAATCTACCTTCGGCGATACCCATCTCGGCGGTGATGATTTTGACTCCCGTCTGATCGATCATTTGGCTAAAGAGTTTAAGAAAGACGAGGGTATCGATCTCCGGGATGATCCGATGGCTATGCAACGACTCAAAGATGCTGCCGAGAAAGCCAA
>CAYXVW010000191.1:0-5104 GCA_964468695.1 uncultured Balneolaceae bacterium
CCAAGATGTGCTTCGGATGGATACTTTACAGATGACATCTTCCAGTGGAGCTTTTGTGGAGTTGTCTATTCCGTACGCCGACTCCCTCCGCCAACAGGGATCGCTTCAGGGAAATAACATAAACTTGGCCCCCATTCAGGAGGCGTTATTGAAAGAATCATATGTAAATGGCATTCTCTCCGGAGAAATGGAGTTCAACCGCACCGATACTACACTGCGGGCTGATGGAAATATTATAATGTCTGACCTCTCATATCAGGAACTTAACTTTGATTCGCTTTCTATTGAGGGAAAAATTGAGGAAGAGCGCTTAACCGGCAGTCTGTTAATTCAGGATCAGGGTGAAGAACTTCTCCGGGGCAAAGCAGATGTACCGTTTCGGTTGGAAGATCCCGAAAGTCTGCCAGATACTTTTTTTGATGAGCCCGTCAATGGGGAGCTGAGGATTCGGGCTATTGCAATGGAACGTTTTAAACCCATATTTGATGAACTGGGATTTACAGAGACCTCTGGAATCCTGACCGGAAGAGCGGACCTTTCTGGGACCGCAGGTTCTCCTCAGTTTTCGGCGCGAACAACCCTGCATCAGGCAGTCCTTTCGGGCGTAGAACTTGACTCGGTAACCGCAGCAGTCAATTATGAGCATGCCCAATCTGTGCTTAATCTCAATGGCTCTATTACTTCCCTTAAACAAACGGCTGCAGAATTAGAGACCGTTCTTCCTTTCTATATGGATTTCAGGACCTTTGAGGTTACTTATCCGGATGGAGACGATCCTATATCGGCGAATATTAAGACGCAGGAATTTAATTTGGCAGCGCTCAATGATTTTCTGGATGATCAGACTGCCCGGAATTTGCAGGGAAGCGTCAGTGGTAATGTCATGCTATCTGGTCCCATTGATAGCCTGGAAACGAATGGAGCTTTCACGCTGCGAAGAGGCGGTATTCGTATAATTCCGCTGGGTATTCGTTTAGATGAAATGCGCTCTGATATCCACTTTGAGAATGGCCAAATGCAGATAGCGGAATTTACAACCCGTAGTGGTAATGGCAGGCTTAATATAACCGGTACTACCGACTTTGCTGATTTCGGTATTAATGATATGGATATTCGGTTACGTTCAAAAAACTTCAGGGTTGCTAATACTAATGAAATGAATGCGATTATAAATACTGACATGCGGATGCAGGGACCATTGTATGGGGCGCACATATCTGGTGATTTGCAATTTGTCAGCGGTTTCTATGAGTTACAGAACTTTGGCGAGGAATCAGTAGAAAATATAAAACTGGATTCCGAGGCAGAGGAGGATCTTAATTTCTCTGCATACGATTCGCTAAGTATGGATATGAATATCTCCTTTAACAGACGGTTTTTTGTCCGCAATAGCCAGTATCTTGATATGGAGATGGAACTGGATGGTTCCCTTGATGTGGTTAAGGAGAAAGGAGATGAGTTGCAGCTTTTCGGTACTATGAATACTGCGGATGGATATGCACGTCCCCTTGGCAAAAGATTTGAAATTGAAGAAGGCTCGGTCATTTTCAGCGGGGAGCCAACCAATCCTCAGATGAGCGTTCGGTCAATGTATGCACCGCCACAAACCCAGGAGGAGATCAGGATTTGGTATATAATAGAGGGAACGGTAGAAGACCCAAAGTTTAAGTACGAGAGTCAGCCGCCAATGGAGCTGGAAAATATTCTCAGCTATACGCTTTTTGGTCAGCCTTTCTATGCACTAGATTCGTGGCAGCAGGTGGTGACAGGGTCCGGCAATAATACATCTGCTACAACTATCGCCCTTGATGTGCTGCTCGATCGAGTAGAATCCCTGGCTACCCGTAAGCTTGGCATTGATGTAGTGAGAATTGATAATACCAATACCGGTGGACAAACGGGTACCTCTGTTACCACAGGTTGGTATATTAATCCAAAGGTATTTTTTGCTATACAAAATGTTATAACGGGATCTACCCCCAATACTGGTTTTCAACTGGAATATCTGCTTCGCGAGAACCTGAAACTGATGCTGCGTCAGGGAAATGGAATCCGTGAAGGCATAGACTTAAAGTGGGAGCACGATTATTAAAAACGAAACTAAGTTAACCGTTTAGCTACGATAAATATTCAAAGATTAAACAGTATAATTTTTATTATTCGTATTTGTGTTCAGGGATATCCCTGATAAATTCAGGCAAATATATAGGCATAGAGAAATTTAACGATATGAAATCAAAAATTGATAGGTAAGCAATATGTTTAACGAAAAGGACCAGCAGTTAGCCGATAAGATACTCAATTTCAGTTGTGAACTCGAGGAGGGAGAAAATGTGATGCTCCAATTGGTGGGACTCAATGGAATTGGATTGCTTCGGGCACTTGTCAAAAAGACCCGGGAAATGAATGCCCATCCCTTTGTACAGATTGAAGATACCGAAGTTCGCCGCATACTCGCTGAAACAGGGGACAAGGCATTTTGGAAGAATCAAGCCGAAACAGATCAGCTGCCCCTGATGAAAAAGATGGATGCTTTTGTTGGGATTCGCGCATCGCTTAATATCTATGAACAGGCGGATGTCAGTAAGGAGGCCAACAAAGCCTATGCTGATTACTTTGCCGATCCTGTCCACTTTAAGGAACGGGTGAATAATACCAACTGGGTTGTGCTTCGCTACCCCTCAGAAGCATTTGCCATGAATGCCAGAATGCCAACCCAAAAGTTTCGCGATTTTTATTATAAGGCATGTCTGTTGGATTACAGTGACTTGGCCGAGGCCATGAAGCCGCTGCAGAAACGATTGGAAGATACTAAGAGGATCCGACTCGAAGGGGAGGGAACGGATATTGAGTTTTCGGTAAAAGGGCAGACATGGATTCCGTGTTTTGGCAAGCGTAATATCCCCGACGGGGAGCTTTTTTCATCACCGGTTTTATCATCCGTAAACGGTCATATTACTTATGCCCCCAGCGTTTATCAGGGCAAGCCATTTGAGTTTGTTAAACTGGAGGTGCGCGATGGAGTAGTAGTGGATTCTGACTCCTCCGATAACGAAGCGCTCGAAGAGATACTGGATACCGATGCCGGAGCACGACAGTTCGGAGAGTTCAGCTTTGGATTGAATCCCGTGATTGAAGAGCCAATGTATGATATCCTCTTTGATGAAAAAATTTATGGTTCTAATCACCTGACGCTTGGAAATGATTATGAAATAGCGCCCAATGGAAATGAAAGTAATATCCACTGGGATTTGGTTTGTATAGGAGCGGATGTGTATCTGGATGGAGAGAAAGTCCGGGAGGGGCGCAAGTTTATTGCGGATGATTTAAAAGGACTGAATCCGGATAATCTATTAGGTAGTTAACCTATAGTATGTCTACAGGGTCAGAAGGGGAACCCAGATAATATATACTTTTGATGGTAATTTATTTATATCAAACCAACAGGATAATACTATGATTATGAGAAAGAAAGGTTTTAAAAGCTTCTTTATCTTGACTTCTTTGCTTTTGTTGTGTCTGCAGTTTAATACTATCAGCAAAGCACAAAACCTTAAGGTCAGCGAAAACAATCGGTATTTAGTTCAGGAAAACGGATCGCCTTTCTTTTGGCTTGGGGATACCGCATGGGAGCTATTCCATCGATTAAACCGAGAAGAGGCTACGCACTATCTTGAAAACAGGGCCCAAAAGGGATTTACGGTTATTCAGGCTGTAGTGTTAGCAGAGCTTGACGGACTACATACCCCAAATCCTTATGGAGAAGTTCCATTAGAAGATAATGATCCTACCCAGCCTAACCAGGCCTATTTTGAACATGTGGATTACATCGTTAATAAAGCAGAAGAGCTGGGGCTTTATATCGGAATGTTGCCAACCTGGGGCGATAAGTTTAATAAAAAATGGGGTGTGGGTCCGGAGGTTTTTACTCCAGCCAGTGCCCGGGAATACGGTCGTTTTCTGGGAGATCGATACAAAGATAAACCAATAATTTGGATATTGGGAGGCGACCGAAATCCAGAGAAAGAACAGCATTTTGAGATAATAAATGCAATGGCAGAGGGTCTGGAGGAGGGCGATGATGGGAATCAGCTTATGACGTATCATCCCCAGGGCGGAAGTAACTCAGCACAATGGTTCCATGAGGCTGGCTGGTTGGATTTTAATATGTTTCAGTCTGGACATGGGGAAAAGGATATCAAGAATTTCCAGCAAACAAATGCCAACTATCAAAAGAAACCAGTAAAACCAACTTTGGATGGGGAGCCCAATTATGAGGATCATCCGGTTGCATGGGATCCGAGCAATGGTTGGTTCCATGCCTTTGAAGCCCGACAGTCCGCCTATTGGTCCATGTTATCGGGGGCTATGGGACATACTTATGGGAATCATAATATTTGGCAGATGTGGGAACCGGGTCTTGAGCCTGTTTCGTCGGCGCGAACCCCTTGGTATGAGGCTATAGATTATCCCGGGGCATTTCAAATGAAGCACATGCGTACACTTTTTACCGCCTGGCCATTTAATGAACTACAGCCGGCCCAAGAACTTATTGAAGGAGATTCTTTACGCAGTAAGGCTCCCGCACGGGCAGCTAAAGCTCGTGATGGCAATTCTGTTATCGTTTACATCCCTCATGGACAGGGGATAAAGATGAATCTTTCTTTATTTGATGATAAAATTAATGGATGGTGGTATAATCCACGATCAGGCAATAATATCGAACTGGGAGAAATTGAACCAAAAAAGATAAGACATTTTGATCCTCCCGCCGATCCTGATCGCGGCAATGACTGGATTCTTGTGCTTGATAGCAAAAAGACACACTATCCATCCCCGGATAGCGGTGTAGAATTTTAGGTTATAACCAGCATTTGATGTTCCATGCAATAGCTGAGGAAGCAAATATTATACAGATAAGATTGTCAGAAATTAAATCCTGACAAAGGGAATGTATTTGTATACCTGAAACGAAGGTTTTAAAATAGTTAAGCAGTAGGCGGAGATAACGATAACTGATCACTGCCTACTGTAAACTGTTAATTGGGGAATTATCCCGCCCACGCTTCGGCGTCATCATAGACTTCCGCAAATTCGATACTTT
>CAYXVW010000192.1:0-5057 GCA_964468695.1 uncultured Balneolaceae bacterium
ATGTCCCCTGGTGCGGCCCTGCTTTGCTGCCTCGGCAAATTTCCCGATTACCTTCCGAATCGGATTTTCCTCGATACATTCCTTTCGTATTCATGTCCATTAGCATATTTCCATATTTGTCCACTGCAATCATTCCGGCTTCTCCCGGCTGAAGTACCTCACGGAGCAAATAATCCCCTGCTTCTTCTAATGTGGCTGGTTTGTGTTTCATATACTGACTTACAGTATGACCCGATACAGCTTCCATAATACGTTCTCCCCATCCGGTCATGGAAACCGCTACTACTTCACTGGCATAAGTGCCACTGCCAATAATGGGGACATCCCCTACCCGGCCATACATTTTATTGGTCATTCCACCGGTTGAAGTGCCTGCTACCAGTTGTCCATTCTTGTCCAATGCAACACAGCCTACCGTACCGAATTTTTCGCTACTGGATGACGGGGACTCCGATTCAGGCAATAAGGAGGACTGCTCTTCTCCCTCTTTAACAGCACGGCGCCAGGCTTTATATCGACTCTCCGTATAAAAGTAATCCTGATTGACTCGTTCCACATCCATTTCATCCGCGTATTGCTCAGCCCCTTCGGTGGCAAACATGATATGCTTTGAATTTTCCATCACTAAGCGAGCCAGAGAGATAGGATTCTTTACGGTCTTAACACCCGTAACGGCGCCGGCATTACGGTTATTCCCGACCATGATTGCTGCATCCAGTTCATGTGCTCCCTCATGTGTAAAAACGGCTCCTTTACCGGCATTGAACCGGGGATTATCTTCCAGGTAGTTGATCACATTTTCTACGGCATCCAAAGCGGTGCCTCCATCCCGGAGTATCTCTTCGCCAATTGAAAGAGCTTCATCCAGTGCAGCAGTATAAGCCTCTTTAACTGAATCCGGTTTATCTTCGGAAATAGCGCCCGCTCCTCCATGGAGCACCAATGCCCACTCTTTGGGGGTGGGTTCTTCGGGCTGTTCTGAAGTCGCTTGCTCATTCCCAGACTGAGTGCATGCAGAAAAAAGAAGAAGGCCTGCTATCCATACCCAAAAAATAATATTCAATCTCATAGCCGCTTTTATTTATTTACAATTGACTGCATCAGCTATATGATAAGTACCGATCCTTTTATTTCAAAGTTTGACGCCATGGCAGCATTTAACCCTTAATATCTGCCCATCCCAGTTCAGGCACATTTTTAAAAATTAATTGTAAGGTTTTGCTCCTGAAATGGTCTTACCTATGTGAATAATAATCAAACATATCAATTTCCCTTTGCGCGGTATCCGGCAATCAGGCTGGCATTGTTTTTTATTGGTGGTATTCTCTTTGATTACCATCTTGATATTTCGTCGCTTATCTGGCTGATTCCCTTCTGTTGTTTCATTTCTATCTATCTGTTTTTGGAATATATTCACAAAAAATCACTGCGAAGCTGGCTTCTTTATAGTGCTCTTTTTTGTTATCTCTGTTCTATCGTTTGTTTCGGTGGATTCTGGCACGCCCTTTTTAATTCACAGGATCTCCCCGCGAAGGCCACCATTCTGAACAGTTATACATGGGAGGAACTATCATTCAGAGGTGAAATTGATCAGGTAAAGAAAACCAGTACCGGAAAGTATCAAATCGATGTCAGCGTAGATACTACCCTCTTTCCCAATAATCTGATCTGGACTGAAGACTACACGCTCCGCTCGGTCTTAAATCCGGACAACCTGAAGTTTTCACCAAAGATTATTCCCGGAAACCGAATGCACTTTTCGGCAGTTATTTATCCCCTTGAAGACCCACGCAATCCCCATGATTTCAATTACAAGGCCTATTTATCTTCTATTGGGATATATCACCAGGCAGGACTTCAATCCATCCATGCTATTAGAGAAACAGAGATAACATTAAGCTGGAATAAAGTAAGAAGCAACGTTTTAAATGCTATTGATCGTAATTTCAGTCAGGACACGGCCGATCTGGCCAAAGCGCTGCTTATCGGCTATAAAAACGAACTGACTCAGGAAACCAAACTCGCATTTTCAAGAGCAGGACTCTCTCATATTATGGCCGTCTCAGGCTTGCATGTCGGGTTTATCCTGACTCCTTTTTGGATAATTATCCCTCTATTCTGGAGTTTTCGTCACGGTAAAAAAATAGGACTATTACTTTTAATTGCACTTCTGATATTCTATGCGGGACTTACAGGATTTTCAGCCTCAGTAAGCCGGGCTTCACTCACCGGCGGATTTCTGATGTACGGCCGCCTATTCCACAAGGTGAGGGATTCCAAAAATCTAACGGCCGTTGCAGCTCTTATTATTTTGGTCATTAATCCAAGTGATCTGTTTTCCATTGGATTCCAGCTTTCTTTCGGGGCAGTCTATATTATTCTGCTTACGGCTCCGGTCATTAATAAAAGCTTGCCCGAATGGGTGCGTTTCAGGTGGTATGGTACACCCGTAATGGTGATAATCATTTCGCTGATCGTACAGCTTGGCCTATTCCCCTTATTAACCTATTACTTTGGAGAATTCTCACTCGTGGGTCCGATTGCAAACGCTTTGTTTGTTCCCTTCCTGGGATTGGCCGTTCCTCTTGCATTCGTGCTTCTTGCCTTTTCTTTTCTCTGGCCGGGCATTGCCCAGACCCTAACCCTTCCTGTTGACTATTTCCTCTATGGACTTCATCAATTTGTTTTGACTACAACAAAATGGGAATGGAGCTGGATACAAACTCATACAGAGGGGATTTTTATCTTTGCTGTATGGATTTCCGTTATATTTCTTATAGCGGTAATGCCCATTCCAAAGCTGCGGTGGAAGTTTCTAATCCTATTTTTAAGTATCCTTTGCATTGAACAGGGACACCAACTATTACAAAAGTTCAGACCCGCTCCGCTTGAGCTCACGATTTTTGATGTTGGCCAGGGTGATGCCGCGCTCCTGAAAACTCCCCAAAGTAACAAACATTATCTTATTGACACGGGCCGCTGGCAACCGGGATATAATAGCGCCAAATATATTATCATCCCTTACCTGAAATCCGAAGGCATTGATAAATTAGATGGGATTTTCTTGTCCCATCCCCATGCCGACCATATTGGTGGTATTGTAGAATTGCTCAATACTATACCCGTTGATACCATCTATAATTCCGGTGCGGATTATGATTCCCAACTTTTTTCAGACTATCAAAGAATTGCTCAACAAAAAGATATTCCTATTGTTTCCCTGAAACGGGGACAGATACTGGTTCCCGACCCGGGGTTGCGACTATTTGTTTATGCCCCATCGGAAGAAGACCTAGCCAATTCGAATGTAAACAACAGCTCGCTTATTTTTGAAATTCTCTACGGATCTACGGAATTCCTGTTTATGGGCGATGCCGAAAAAAGACAGGAGCAACAGTTGGCAGCAGGATATCCGCAACTTGTTGATACTGATGTACTAAAAGCTGGACATCACGGGAGCAAGACAAGTTCAACGGCTTCTTTTTTAAAATCTATATCTGCAGAGATCGGGATCGTTTCATTAGCTGACCGTAATAGGTTTCGGCATCCCCATCCGGAAGCAATACGGCGACTACATTCAGAAACAGACACCCTGTATTTTACCAGCATTGAAGGGGCTATTCGAATTATTTCTGACGGTAATTCCATCATTAAAAAGGGTAGAAAATAACTTATATTACTAAATTCAATTGAACCAATACTCTATTATTAGGGTTCATAAGGTTATGCCGTTTAAAAAGAATTGGATTCCAACGGCGAAAACTTTTTATTTAAAGGGTTTCTGATCAATAATTTGTTATTAATACTCTATGAGCAAAAAAGAACAATTTAGCTTTGAAGAGGCGCTTTCAAGGCTGGAAGTAATTGTTGAAAAATTAGAGGATGAATCTATTACTCTGGATGAATCCATTGCGCTCTATGAAGAAGGAATTACCCTTTCAAAAAAATGTACAGAAACCCTGGAAGAGGCTGAACTCCGTATCCAAAATGTAGCGGAAAACCAGACAGATAAAAAAGAGAACGAATAGTTTTTATGGAATTTGAAGACATCACACCCGGTCCTCTCCTCTCGGAAATTAATTCCCCGGACGATTTAAAAAAACTCGATCCCGATCAACTGGTCGAGGTATGCGATGAACTGCGCGATTTTATTATCGACACTGTTTCCATCCACGGCGGACATTTTGGAGCGAGTCTCGGGGTAGTGGAAATGACGGTGGCCCTGCATTATGTGTACGATACTCCCAAAGATCTGTTATTATGGGATGTAGGTCACCAGGCATACGGACACAAAATCTTAACCGGACGGCGCGATAACTTTTATACCAACCGAAAATACGGTGGGCTTTCTGGTTTCCCGAAACGCAGCGAAAGTGAATACGATACCTTTGGCGTAGGTCACTCAAGCACCTCTATTTCTGCAGCTTTGGGTATGGCTGTTGCCCGGGATTTAGATCAAAGTGATAAAAAAGTAGCAGCTGTTATTGGAGATGGAGCTATGACCGCTGGATTGGCTTTCGAGGCCCTCAACAATGCCGGTGCCATGAATTCGGATATTCTGGTCGTTCTGAACGACAATAATATGTCTATTGATCCGAATGTCGGGGCCCTCAAAGAGTATTTGACAGAAATTACGACCAGCAAAACCTTCAATAAGCTGCGGGATGAAATTTACGATATGCTCGGCCATTTTAAATCGGCCGGCGAAAAAATGCGGAAGGTAGCTTCCAGACTGGAAAAGGCAGTAACGGCGGCTATTACACCCGGCGGACTCTTCCAGGCCCTCGGCTTTAAATATTATGGTCCCGTTGACGGACATAATGTAGATACTATGCGCCGGTATCTGGAGGATTTAAAAGATATTCCGGGACCAAAACTATTGCATGCGGTTACGATTAAAGGCAAGGGGTTCGCCCCGGCTGAACGCGAGCAAACCAAGTGGCATGCCCAGAGCAGTCCCTTTGATAAAATTACCGGCAAGCAACTGGATCCCGACACCAAAGCTAAGCCTCCCAAGTATCAGCACGTTTTCGGAGAAGCGATAGTTGAACTGGCTG
>CAYXVW010000193.1:0-5055 GCA_964468695.1 uncultured Balneolaceae bacterium
GGATTAATACTTTTAAAAATGGAAGAAAAGGCGGTTTGCTATTCACGAGATCAGCGATTCGGTTGGAATTACCGTTCGTAATAATAACAAATAATGTGATGTACCTTTAGATACCTAAAATAACCCGATATCATTCGGGAGATTAAATACTATTCAGAATTGTATTAACGTGGGCTATTTCATCCTGGTTTACGGTATGTCCCATTCCTTCATAAATTTTCTTGGTAACATCTGCTTCTAATTGTTGGAAAACTTGTTCGGTCAGATCCACTCGTTCCTGCGGGATATGGGGATCGCGATCGCTGCATCCCAGAAAGACCGGTGTTTGCTGCAGGGAACCATTATAGTTTGCTGGTTCAACGGATTC
The DNA here is from genome assembly GCA_964468695.1 of uncultured Balneolaceae bacterium. Taxonomy (GTDB): domain Bacteria; phylum Bacteroidota; class Rhodothermia; order Balneolales; family Balneolaceae; genus Fodinibius. The sequence continues at coordinate 368 of CAYXVW010000193.1, forward strand.
CCCAATAAGTCCCCCGCTAAATCCGATTACTCCGCCATATCGCTGTGGATGCCGGGCGGCAAATTCGGTAGCCAGACATGCTCCCTGGGAAAAGCCCAGCAAAACGATAGTATCGGTTGAAATTCCGGCCTCATTGAGTTCGTTTATTTGATCATGGATAGCCTGTAATCCGCTGGAAATACCCGGTTGATTCATTTCTTTGGGAGCCAGAAAAGAGCGGGGATACCAGGTATGTCTTTTGGCCTGCAGCGCCCGGAAATGGATGTCTTCCCGATCAAACTCTCTGGCAAGTGGAAGCATACTTTGGGGAGTGGCGCCCCGGCCGTGAATTAGGATCATAGCCAGTTCAGCGTGTTCCGGCTCGGCGCCAGCGGTTATAATTTCTTGCTGTTGATGTGGACCGCTAAATGGATGATCGGGATTTACTCGGAATAATGACATAAGCTTGGCAAAGGTTTCTTTAAGTTTCTATAGTTGGAAGCGCGGCCTCAATTTGTTCGCGCTTGGATTCGTGCCAGGGAGTAAGTTCCAGTTTCTCGGCCTGATCTTGAGAGGGATCGGAATTCACAAAATAGCCCGGCCCGTGCGTCGCCATCTCAAAGAGTACGCCGCCAGGGGTACGATAGTAAACGGACTTAAAAAAGTGCCGGTCGATAATTTCTGTAGGGCGAAGTCCCAGTTGCAGTACCTGGTGGCGTAATTTTTGAAGGTCATCATCATCTTTGGTTTGGAAAGCCACGTGATGGACAATGCCGGCACCGTTTTGGCCCTGTCGTTCAGGTACCTTTTCAATGATGAGCGAGTGGCCCAATTCACTTTGGGTTTGGTAGAGAGTAGCATTTCCTTCGGAAGACTGTTTCTCAAAGCCCAGAATAGAAGTGAGGATGTGTTCCGTGTCCTCGACCTGGTCAAGCTTTAGTGTTGTACTCCAGAATCCCTGTATTTGATGCTCGGAAGGAACCGCAGATTTTTCCCAGCCGGAGAGATCATCCTTGCAATCTTCAAAAACCAGATGCAATTGAAGTCCGTCGGGATCTTTAAATGAAAGTAACTGTTTGCCAAATCGCTGATGGGGTCCGTTGTAAGTAATGTCTTGGTCCTTTAGCCGCTCCTTCCAATAGTCGAGTGAGTGTTCGGGCACGGCTAAAGAAACGTCGGTAGCCTCTCCGGAACCTGAAGACCCCCGTCGGGCGCGCGGCCATGGAAAAAACGTCAGGCTTGAGCCGGGACTGCCTTTCGCGTTGGCATAAAACAGGTGGTATTTAGTGGGGTCATCCTGGTTAACGGTTTTCTTGACCATGCGCATACCCAGCTTTTTAACATAGAAATCGTAGTTATCCTGGGGATCGCTGGCAATGACCGATATATGATGAAGTCCTCTGTGTTGTGACATATGTTAGCCTCTTATGTTAAATCTGGAAGTTCGCGTTCTATATTAAGCCGGTGCTTTTCCAGCCAGGGTGGAAGTTTAAGTTCATTGCCCAGCTGATCAGGTTCTTCATCGCGGCTAAAGCCCGGCGGATCGGTGGCAATTTCAAAGAGAATGCCTCCCGGCTCATGGAAATAAACCGACTTAAAATACTGTCGATCCTTCACTTCAGTTAGGTAATATCCTTTATTGTGCAGCTGTTTACTCAGCAACTGCTGATGTTCTTCGTCTTCTGCACGGAATGCAATATGATGGACGGTTCCTTTTCCAGGACGTCCATCAGGACCAAATTGGTCGATAATTTCAATTACAGAACCAAAATTTGTGTCTGTTTCATATAGATAGCGGTCATCTCGCTGATCAGTGAGCTCAAAACCCAAATTCTCTTCAAGTAGTCGTCCCGTACCTTCATAATTTTTCTCAGCAAGGGTGGCGCCATGGAGTCCGCGGATAGTATGTATTTTCGGCAGGGGCCCATCTTCCCATCCTTCTACCTTATCCGCTGTTGGATCCATTACGAGTTCGAGGTGCAGGCCATGCGGATCCTGTATACCGATGACTTCTTTACCGAAGCGGGTGAAGGGAGCTTCAAAGTCGATGTTCTGCTCCTCCAGGTGATTGACCCAAAATTCTTTGGAAGAAGTGGGTACGGAAAATCCTATGGCCACTACCTGTCCCCGATCTGGCTTGCCCTGTTGTAGGTGCTGCCATGGAAAGAACGTAAGGATGGTGCCCGGTTCCCCGGACTCATTGCCATAGTAGAGGTGATAAACCGATGGATCATCAAAATTAACGGTTTTCTTAACAAGGCGAAGTCCCAGCACCTGGGAATAAAATTCATAATTTTCTTTGGGATCTCCTGCGACGGCTGTTATATGGTGGATGCCGTTAGCGTGCGTCATGTCAAAGATTAAATTCTATTTTCAGCGTTTAGGTTATCAAAATAATAAGATACCGGATGCGCGATAAAAATCTTACTCCAAATATGGTTATTCAAACATATAAGAAGACGCATCCGGTACCCGGGACAACAATTGGCATTCATTTATTTGGAGACTTTGCAAAGCCTCCAATTTCTTACTCTGCGGCTACCTTTTCGGATTCATTCATAAACGGGTAATCGGTATATCCTTTTTCATCGCCGCCGTAGAATGTATCCGGATCCGGATCATTGAGTTCGGCATGGGCCGCAAAGCGTTTCGGCAGATCCGGATTAGCCAGGAAAAGCCGTCCATAGGCAACTAAGTCAGCCGTGTCGTTTTCAATAGCTTGATTGCCGCTTTCCTGATCGAAGCCTGCATTAGTAATGAGTGTGCCGTCATAGACCGGACGGAAAAATTCGGTTACTTTTTCGGGATAGTTCGGCAAGTCACTGACATCTCCCATCGGTTCCATAAGGTGTACATAGGCCAAATCAAACTTATTGAGCTGTTTTAACAGATAGCCAAAGGTTTCTTTGGGATTAGAATCGCTGATCCCCTGATTAAGTCCCGCGGGAGAAAAACGAATTCCGGTTTTGTTTGCGCCAATGGCATTGGAAACAGCCTCTACAACTTCGAGCGCAAAACGACTGCGGTTTTCGATGCTTCCCCCGTACTTGTCGTCCCGTTTGTTGGTGCCGTCCTTAATAAACTGATCGATCAGGTATCCGTTGGCACCGTGGATTTCCACCCCGTCGAATCCGGCCTCCACTGCATTACGGGCTGCGTTGGCATAATCTTCAATAATATCCGGGATTTCATTTGTATCAAGGGCGCGCGGCGTTACAAATTCTTTCATGCCTTTGGCCGTAAAAGTCTCTCCTTCGGGCTTAACGGCAGAGGGGGCAACGGGCTTATCTCCACCGTGATAAATTGGATGAGAAATACTTCCCACATGCCAAATTTGTGCAAAAATATGTCCGCCTTCCTCATGGACGGCCTTTGTTATCTTTTTCCATCCTTGTATTTGTTTATCCGTATGAATACCGGGTGTCCATGGATATCCCACGCCCTGTTGGGAAATTTGGGTGCCTTCCGTAATAATAAGTCCGGCAGAGGCGCGCTGTTTATAGTATTTGGCCATCAGGTCAGTCGGGACGTTGCCCTCACCGGCCCGGCTTCGGGTCATAGGTGCCATGATAATGCGATTCGAAAGGTCAAATCCTGAAAGATTATATGACTTTAAAAGTGGTTGTTGCTTGCTCATAATTGTTAATAATGTTTTTGCGCGTAGAAGAATTATAAGGGAAATGAGACCTCACAGTTTGTCGTATAACGATTCTTTTTCGAATGCTTTTAGATCTGAAAATATCAGAGAGGTTATTCATAACTAATTCTTGCACGTGTATTGTTTAACTGTTTTAATTTCTCCAATTAGTTTAATATTAAACTATATAATATCAAAATAGTTATTCTCTATGTAGTCGATTGGTATTCCAATTACTTCAGCTTATCCTAAATAAAATGAACTGCGTAATAACGCTTATTTGGCCTTCTTAAATTAGCTTTCACCGTAGACGGTAGCGATATTTCCGCGGGTGACCTCATTATCGGAGGAAACCAGATAGGCAATTTGTTTAGCCAGTTGTTTGGGTTTGGGCCATTTTTCAAAATCTGCGTCGGACATGCTATCACGATTTTGTGGCGTATCAATAATTGAAGGTGCAATGGCATTGACCAGGATGTTATCTTCAATGACCTCCGCAGCAAGCGATTGGGTAAGCGCTGCAACGCCTGCTTTAGCAGTGGTATAGGCCGTCATCCCTGCTCCTTGTCGGGGTTCCAAAGCAGGTCGTGCGGCAATGTTCACAATACGTCCGCCACTGCCTTGTGATTTAAAGCGTTGTACTGCGGCGCGACAGCTGTTGTAGCAGGTAACCAGGTTGAGGTTGATTTGCTTCATGAAATCGGCTTTGGAGGTTTTTTCTATATTACCCATGCCAAAACCGCCGGCAATATGGATGGAGGCCCAAAGGTCGCCTTGCGCTGATACGGCCAGATCGTAGAATGACTGGCACTGTTTCTCATCTGCCAGGTTAACTGGTGTTTTTATATAGACCCCCTGTTCATCTTTTTGCAAAAAAGACTCCATCTCTTCGGTATTAAAACAGGGAACACTGCACTTGGCTCCTGCATTAATCAGCAATTCGACAACAGCAGATCCTAACGCTCCGGCACCTCCGGTTACAACAATATGTTTGTTTGTGAAATCCATAGGTATAATACTTTTTTACTTAATTCTGAATTAATTCAACGAATGGTTTAACTGATTCATTCAT
>CAYXVW010000194.1:0-5041 GCA_964468695.1 uncultured Balneolaceae bacterium
CTGGTATCAATATACAGAATTGGGGGGCGCTACGAAATAAACTTCCGGGATGATGGAAAAAATGGGAGGATTGATGTTCATCCTACCTAATACTAACATCAACATAGGTTATGGAAATAAAGGAAACAGATATACTGACTGATGCAGTAACACTGAACGAATCTTCGCTCCGGGAGTTGTACTATTGGCTGCAGTACGAAAAGCATACGTGGATGTTGGGAGGAAGTATTGTGTGGTTCCCCTATAGCTTAATTATGCTGGGGCTTTCTATATTAGCGGTTTTGTTTACGCCATTTATGCTTTGGCACTTGTTCAGGGCAAAATGGTACAAATCAATCATTGTCTTTTTTGCAGGGGTGATCTTGCCGTTCGTTATTAGTCTGTTTATTCCCTTGGAAAGTTCGGTTCCCGGCTTTTTGTTTTCGGTGATCCCTCTTTTAAACTTCTATATTTATACCTGGCTACTTAGTTATATGATTGGGGAATACCTTTCTGAATTGGACTTTTTTAAAAGATTTGATTTGGAGCAAAAGATAAAAGATAGAAATTTAGGGGAAGAGGATTTTTAGAAATAAAGGGGAAACCAATATGGTTTTATATGGCTACCTGAAGCTCTTTTCAGGAATGATTAAACCGTACAAAAATCATGTTGAACTCAGGTTAATCTACCCATCCAAAGTACAGGAAAAGACGAGAATTTGGATGTTTTCACCGCATATTTGTTCAAAAGCAAATTATCTTTTTGCATAAAAGGATTTGATATTGTACTCTATTTTTCTGGGAATTTTATGAAAGGGATTTGGTTATTCACATTTATTCCGCTTTGACATGCGCGTTAGTGAAGTTAATGAACAATTAGCCGAGAAATAAGTAAGCGTTTCCTGTAATGGAAGAGTATTCCAATCCAATGATGATAATGCGATGGTAGGGCGAGATAATAATTACAACTTTTTTCTTTTGGGTACATTTACGGGAGGAGAGCGACATAGCTTTTGTCTTACTGATGTCTTTGGTGATCAGGTTGCCATGTACTAGTGATCTACCTCTTAGTTACAATGCGTTGCGGAGGAGCTGAAGCAGATGGCGACGAACCGGATATTCGGAAATGGAGCGGTAATAACCAGGATATTTTAATTTGGTGGAATCCCGAGTCTTATAATTCGAATTAATTCCCTTGGTTGATGTTGAGGGGATATATTCCCCTATTATTATTTGACAAATAATTTTAATCTTTTCCTAAAATCTGTCTGAACAAATGACAAAAAAGTATATAATCTTCTCTTCGGTTGTTACACTCGTATTTTGCCTTTTTATTCCGGCATCGTTAATGGCACAGGATGTAGATGTGCAGATGTCAGAACAGGAGGTCATCGCCCTAACGCCTGAGTGGGATGGAGAGCGTTACCCGGACGGGCGTCCCAAAGTTCCTGCGGGAATCCTCGAACGCATGGAAGAAGTGACGCTCGAGGAAGCTTGGGCAGTACTGCGTAATGAGAACTTTGAGCACCAGTATACCGAAAACTGGGAAACCATTAACCCAGACAGTGTACTGGTTGGACGGGCGTTAACCGCTACCTTTATGCCCGGGCGGCCCGATGTGCAGAGAGTACTTGAGCGCGAAGGAGAAAAAGCCGGTCGGACCGGCTCGCAAAACGCCTGGCCCGTAGCGATGCTTAAGCAGGGTGATGTGTACGTCGCTGACCAGTTTGGAGCTCATGAAGATGGACCCACGATCGGCGATAATGTCGGAAACGCTATTTATACCAATTCCGGTAATGGCATTGTCTATAATGGAGCCCTCCGCGATGTTGCGGGACTAAAAGAGATCGAAGATTTCACTTCGTTTTTTCGCAGTTACCATCCGTCTCATCATCTTAATAATCCGGAAGGCGAACTCAACACCACCCTGGTAAGCATTAATGCCCCAACCCGAATTGGAAAAGTGATGGTAATGCCGGGTGATGTAGTGCTGGGACGAGATGGAGGAGTTATATTTATTCCGCCGCATCTGGCCGAGCAAGTAGTTACAACCTCAGAGATCGTACGACTTCGGGATATGTTTGGCCAGCAACGAATACGTGAAGGGGTGTACGGGGCCGATCAGATTGATGCCCGCTGGACCGAAGAGATTGAAAAAGATTTCTCTCAGTGGCTTGAAGATCATATGGATGAGCTGCCGGTTCCAAAAGAACAGATACAGGAGTTGCTTGAAGAGCGTACTTGGTAGAACGAGTGTGCCGGGTATCCATAAATTTATATAATATAGTACAAGAAATGTTAACTATTAGCCCAATTAATAACGATGGACAACACAGACAACAAGTTTACACGACGCTCATTTTTATCGAAATTTGCATTAGGTGCGGGAGCACTGGCTGCGACTCCCCTTGCCGGGGCTGGCAGAGAGCTGGAATCCGCCGTAAAAAATACCAAAAAATACTCCCGTCCTTCTGACCTGGAGATCACCGATCTGAAGGTGGGGTATATTCGCGGTGGCAGCCATCTGTTTGTCAAGATTTATACCAATCAGGATATCGTGGGCCATGGGGAAGGGGCCGATGCTGTACGTGGTACCGACCAGCTTGTATTAGGATGGGGAAGGCGACTGGAGGGGCGAAATCCGTTAAACGTTCATCGCCTGTTTTATGAGATTCGGAGAAGCGGGGTATTTGGCGGCGCCCAGTCGGGGATGTATCTGGCAGCGCTGGCAGCGGTGGAAACTGCTCTGTGGGATCTGGCAGGTAAAGCTTTGGAGGTTCCGGTGTATCAAATGCTGGGCGGAAAATTTCGCGACCGGGTACGGCTCTATATGGACACCGCTCTGTACCAGTCGAGTCAGCCTTCGCCCCAGGATTTTGCAGAAAGTGCCCAAACGGCCGTTGATTATGGAATGACGGCAGTTAAATTTGATCTGGACCAAGCCAATGATCCGAATAGGTGGGACCGATATAACTGGACGGCCAGCCAGGGAGAAGTGGAACGAATGTATAACCAGATTGCGGCTGCCCGGGAACAGGTAGGCCCCGATGTAGACCTTTGTTGCGATATGCACGGCCGTTATGATCTCCCCTCAGCCAAACAAATAGCCCGTAAATTGGAGCCTCTGAATTTAATGTGGCTGGAGGATCCGATCCCAGCCGAGAATCCTGAGGCATATAAGTATATTCAGGAGGAAACCACCACCCCTTTGTGTACCGGGGAGAATCTATACCTTGCTAATGACTTTCGCGAGCTCTTTGAGATTGGAGCCATTGATATGGTGATGCCTGACTTACAGAAATGTGGAGGATTGGGAGAAGGACAACGGATAGCTAACCTTGCTCAGCTATATTATATTCCCTTTGCCCCGCACATGGTTTCTTCCTATTTGGGAGCGATGGCTTGTGCTCATGTATGTGCATCGGTTCCTAATTTTATGATTATGGAATGGCAGATCTATTTTCACGAAGATGAAATGTTCCAGGAAATCGTTGACTACGACGGTGAGATGGTCGATGACGATGGATATCTGTCGATATCGGAGAAACCCGGCATTGGGGTAGAGATTAATGAGGAAGGAATGCGAAAATATGCGACGGAGGGATATCCCTTCTTTGAATGATTAATCAATTTTTAGCCGGATAAACTTACACAATCAGCCCGGCTGGAAACTTGTTATTTGCTGCACTTCGATGTATGAAGAAATACTGCAAATCAAGTGTTGAGAGGTGCCCGGCATTTTTTTAGTTCTTATTCGGATCAATTGTATCCAGACACTATTTGATAATCTTTTTGAAGTAGAAAATGTAAAATTTTAAAGATAATTGCCTTTAGATGAATCTACTGTACAAGATTTTATTATTTGTAAGCCTCATTTGCTTTGGGTTGATATTTGTGCTGTTAATACTGGGTTATAGTCCGGGAATAATTGGGATATTTGTTGTTTCCATGTTCATAGCCCTGGCAATAGGAGTTCGGGGAACGGATACGATCTTCAAAGATTTTGCCTTTTCCATTTGGGTATTTGCTTCTGTAGCAGCGGCCATGTTTTATCCGGCTTATTTCACTGAACTGGGTGGCTTAGAATTGAGTGTCCTTATTGTACCCCTTATCCAGATTATCATGTTTGGCATGGGGACCTCGCTGAGCATTCAGGATTTTGTGGAGGTGGTAAAGATGCCCAAAGGAGTTTTGGTTGGCCTTCTTTGCCAGTTTACGATTATGCCCGTTCTCGGAATTACGTTGGCCTTGAGTTTTGGATTTTCTGCGGAAATAGCAGCTGGTATCGTACTGGTAGGTTCTTCTCCCGGAGGAGTTGCTTCAAACGTAATGGTTTATATTGCAGAGGCGAATTTAGCTTTGTCGGTCACCTTAACAGCTGTCGGAACTTTGTTGGCTCCTATTCTTACTCCATCTCTAATGCAGCTTCTGGCCGGACAATTTGTACCCATTGACTTTTTGGAGATGATGTGGAGTATCATCAATATGATTATCCTGCCTGTTGTGCTTGGTGTTTTGTTTAATCGATATCTGCACGGCAAAGCCAAATGGCTGGATGACATCATGCCCACTATTTCAATGACGGCTATTGTTGTAATTCTTGGCATTATGACAGCCGGAGGTCGTGATTCAATTCTAACGCTGGGATTTCTGATTATTCTGGCGGGTATACTCCATAATTTAGCTGGTTACTTTTTGGGATATTGGGGTTGTCGTTTATTCGGAATGGATAAAAAATCATGCCGTACCATTGCTTTTGAGGTAGGTATGCAAAATGCAGGAATGGCTTCTGGTATCGCTGTTGAAATGGGTAAGATCGCAACAGTAGGTGTGCCCTCTGTCATTTTTGGCTCATGGATGAATGTTTCGGGTTCTGCTCTTGCAAACTGGTGGCGTCGTAAGGCACTGGTTGAGAAAACAGAACAGGACGATGCCACAGAGGAACAGTCCGAACCCGACGTAGACGTCACGGTCGCTGTCGGGTTCGCCGATGTACGAGCGATAGAGTTCGAACAGGTTTTGTTCGGAAATCGTCGACATTACCCCTCGGTTTAGACTCCAG
>CAYXVW010000195.1:0-5024 GCA_964468695.1 uncultured Balneolaceae bacterium
GTTCTGCTGGGGTGTTCTGGGAGACATAATTTTTATTGACTAAACGTTCAGTCAAAATAATAGCAACTTTTTTACTGATGTACAAGCAGAAAATATTACAAGATAGAGAGGTCATTCAATGGAACCAGGAATAAGGAATCCCATAAGATGGCTGCTTCAATAAATAGTTCTGCGGACTTCTTTGTATGACACTCACTACCTTTTACTAAATTCATCCGCAGAAGTAGGGGAAATAACATATGTTAATTATGAAAATGAGATATGTAAATTACAAAATAAGATATGTTAAATGAACGAAAGGAGGTTACTTCTCCTTGAACTCCACCGTATTGAGCATCTGTTTAAAGCGGTGATGAGGTTGAAAGCGAAGTTTCGCTTTGCGGATACTGTCCGGGCTAATCGCTTCTTTGTTCGCAGAAGCCTCGGCTTCAAAAGTAATGCGGAAGCTTCCCAGCCGGCCAAAGCGTACGATTTTCCCGTTGGAAAGCTCTTTGGCTGCCATTTCGGTTAGTCCATACAATACCGCTTCTATATCGGCGCCACTCAGCGTACTCATCTGTTCCAATTTGTAGATAATTTCTTCTATTTCAACCACTCCATTGGATGCGGCGCGCGGATAGTAAAGAGTTTGGTCGGTATTCCGGGGATTTTTTTGCCTGACGATCGTATAAGGTATAGCCATGGGGTCTTGTTATTTGCTTGCGATTATCTCTCTTGCCTGTTCCTGCGATTGCGGAGGGAAGGCAGTTTTATAACAGACTGCTGATTTTTTAGATATCAATCAAGAAATATTTTTGACAGAAGCTTCCTAACAGTCTCCAGCGTAGGGCCGGGCAGTACCGGGTTAAAATAACAGCAAAAATCTCATGCTATATGTATTCGCCAGTAATAGTCTTAGTTGTCGGAAACGATCTGTATGAAATTCTGGAGCAGCAGAGACCCTTCTTTGCCGGATTTCTCAGGGTGGAACTGCACGCCCATATAGTTATCTCTGCAGACGACCGAAGAAAAATCATTGATATAGTGGCAGCTTGCGGTCGTAAATTCATTTTCCGGAGCGTAATAACTATGCACATAATAAAAATACTCTTCGGTGCTGAATCCTTTGAGCAAAGGGTGGGAGTTGACATCCGAAAAGGTATTCCATCCCATATGCGGGACTTTATGCTGGGATGAATCAAACTTTTTCAGCCGTCCGGGGATCACGCCAAGTCCTTCTGCATTGCCCTCCTCCGAGGATTCATAAAATAGCTGCATGCCCAGGCAGATGCCCAGTACCGGCTTCGCGGTCTGCTTAAGCCAGCTGTCAAGTCCATTATCGCGCAAGGAAGCCATCGCCTGAGAGGCGTGACCTACTCCCGGAAAAATAATACCATCGGCTTTATCCAGTTCAGATTCCTTATTTGTAATTGTATGTGGAATAGTTAAACGTTGCAGCGCATTGGATACTGAGGCAAGGTTCCCGGCTTCGTAATTGATAATTGCAATCATGGATTAAAGTAGATCTTTGGTACTGGGAAGAATATTAGCATTTCGTTCACTTCGGCTGACAGAGGCTCTCAGGCAGCGGGCAAAACCCTTGAAACAGCCTTCAATTTTATGGTGAGCATTATCTCCCTCAACGGAAATATGCAGGGTAGCATGTAGATTCATGGCCAGGGAGTAAAAGAAGTGCTCCACCATTTCGGTGGGAAAGTCTCCTACTTTTTCCCGGTCAAAAGAGCCCTCGAATTTTAAATAGGGTCGTCCCGACAGGTCCAGGGCTATGGTTGCCCGGGATTCATCCATGGGGAGCACAAAACTATATCTGCTGATGCCCACTTTGTCGCCGAGTGCTTTTGTGATTGTTTCTCCAAGAGCGATAGCTACATCTTCGATCGTATGGTGTTCATCTACTTCAAGGTCGCCGTCGCAACTAAGCTCCAGGTCGATAAGTCCGTGTTTAGCAATTTGTTCCAGCATATGGTCAAAAAAGGGAAGACCCGTATCAATCGTACTTTTACCGGTGCCGTCCAGGTTCAGCTTAATATGGATGTCCGTTTCGGCGGTCTGGCGATGCAGCGTAGCTTTGCGGGTGGGGAAGCATATTCGATTACTGATGGTGATCCAGTCGGAGGCTTCTTCAATTGTTTTTCCGTCTCTGGTAATAACTTCTAGCTTTCCATTGTCGGCAATGACCTGTAAATCTGTTTCCTCCGGGATTGATGCTGTGGCCTTTATTTTTTCGTTCTCCAGCAGATCCTTTTGTTTGTTAGACAGGTCATCGATGAGAAAAAAGAGCCTGTGACCTAATTCCTGTAATCTTTTGAGGCCGTAAAGAGCCCCGCTCCAAAGTAAAGTTTCATTCTTCCCGGATAATGCCTCTAACGATATTCTAATGTTCATGACGTCAGTTGTTTTAGTGCTGAAATTAAGCGCTTATTCTCATCCGGCGTACCGACCGTGATACGCAAGCAGCTGTCGCAGAGTGGTTCATTTCCCCGGTAACGAACAATCACATTCTGCTGTGTCAGCTTGTTATATATGGTTAGAGCGTCATCAATCTTCACAAGAAGGAAATTAGCTTCACTTGGATAAATTTTTCGTACGGTTGGTACCTCTTCTAACTCTCCGCGGAGGCGGTTCCGTTCCTTTTTTATTGCATCAATGTTAAATTGAACGGTATTAATATTTTCAAAAGCCTGTACCGCATAGCGCGACGTCAATTTATTGATATTATAGGGTGCCTTAACCTTCATCATGTAATCGATAATATCTTCGGAAGCATAGGAGATTCCCAGGCGAATGCCGGCCATCCCGAATGACTTTGAGAGTGTTTGCAGGACCACCAGGTTGGGATAATTAACGACCTCTGAAGCCCAGCTTGGCTCATCGCTGAAATCAATGTAGGCCTCATCAATAACGACAATACCGGGAAACGCTTCAATTAGTTGTGTTATCGATGACCTTTTATAGGTGTTACCCGTGGGGTTATTGGGAGAACAAAGGAAAAGAAGTTTGGTTTCCTCACGGACGGCATCGAGCATTTTATTGACGTTGAGCTGAAATGCTTCTTCCGTTAACAGTACCGAATCGACGGCAATATTATGGATGTCTGCCGAAACCGTATACATTCCGTAGGTGGGAGGTGTGGTAAGAACGCGGTCTTTCCCGGGCCTGCAAAATATTCGGTACAGCAGGTCGATGCCTTCATCACTCCCGACACCGGTGAAAACATTTTCCTTTCTTAACCCGCGCCAATCAGCAATGAGGTCCCGCAATCTGGTTTGAGCGGGATCAGGATAGCGGTGTAATCCTTCCGCCTCCTGATAGGGCGCCCCGAGACTGTTTTCATTGGCATCCAGCAGCAGGCCATCGCTAAAATCCTGCCGGGCGCTGTGGTAGGGTTTCAGGTTCTTGATATTTGGTCGTACAATTTTTTCGAGATCAAATGAATTTGACATAAAACAGCTGAAGATTAGTTCAGGTTATTTAATCGGATTGAGACCGCTCTGCGGTGGGCTTCGAGTTCCTCCAGGGAGGCCAGCTTTTCTATGGTCGGCCCAAGGTTTTGCAAGCCCTCCCGGCTGATGGTCTGCATGGTGATTTGTTTAAGGAACGAATCAACCGACACCCCGCTGAACATACGGGCGTAGCCGTAGGTTGGAAGCGTATGGTTGGTTCCGGAAGCATAGTCGCCGGCACTTTCGGGGGTCCAGTTTCCAAAGAAAACGGATCCGGCGTTGTGGATACGATCCTGCCACTGCCCGGCATCCTCACATTGAATGATCAGATGCTCCGGTGCGTATTGATTAGAGAAATCAAAAGCCTGTTCCAGATCATTTACGATTAAGCTAAAGCTCTTGTCAATGGCTTTTTGGGCTACATCTTGGCGGGGAAGGTCCGCAAGTTGTTCTTTCAGCGCAGTTGAGCAGCCCCCCAGGTCAAAGTCTTTGGTAGCAACTAAAACAACCTGGCTGTCAGGGCCATGTTCCGCCTGGGAAAGCAGATCGGCTGCTACAAATTCCGGATTGGCCGTTTCGTCGGCAATAATCAGCACTTCAGAAGGTCCGGCCGGCATGTCGATAGCGATTTGAGCTTCACTGTTTTGGAGCATCATTTTAGCGGCCGTAACATATTGATTGCCGGGACCTAAAATCTTGTCCACTTTTGGAACGGTATCCGTACCGTAGGCCATTGCAGCGATGGCCTGTGCGCCACCTGCTTTAAGAATTTTCGTAATCCCAATTTTTTGAGCGATATAGATAATTTCATCGGCTATACTTCCGTCTTTGCGGGGCGGAGTGGCCGTGATAATGGTTTGGCATCCTGCCAGCTTAGCCGGAATGCCCAGCATCATAAGCGTAGAAGGTAATATCGCGGTCCCGCCGGGTACATACAGCCCCACCTTTTCAATGGGTCGGGATACCCGCTGGCACTTCACCCCGGGCATAGTTTCTACCTCTAAAGGTTGTGGCAGCTGTGCCTCGTGGAAACGCTGGATATTGCCAACGGCGGTATCAATAGCATTGCGAGTGGAGGGAGACAGATTTATTGAGAGATCGGCAGGATTAATGGTAATGGTATCCAACGAAGCTCCGTCGAACTTTTTGGTATAATAGTTAACTCCTGCATCTCCTTCCTGCCTGACCTTTTCTATGATCGGCTCTACTTCCGAAAAGATGGAAGTAAAATCCATTTTAGGCCGCTGGCAGAGATCCTGAATCTCCTCTTTGGTAAGTTTTGTAATGTCGTATTGTTTCATCACAGAATCATACTTTCGATTGGTAAAATAACAATGCCTGTGGCTCCTTCGGCTTTTAGTTTCTCCATGACAATCCAGAACTGATCGATGGGGATAACGGTATGTATAGCTACCATATCTTCATCGGCCAGGGGCATTACCGTCGGACTGTTTAAAGAGGGGATGATATCCTTTATTTTAGGTACTGCCTTTTTAGGAGCATTCATCATAATATATCGGCTGCGCTCGGCTTGCTGATGGCCATCCATCCGCTGGAGGAATTTGTCGATCAGCTCTTTTT
>CAYXVW010000196.1:0-4986 GCA_964468695.1 uncultured Balneolaceae bacterium
TATAAGGTAAAACAACTCCCTCCTCCCACATAATTATTAATATTAGTCTATATTAAATACTATAGTTAATAATTAAGTTATTTAACATATTTTATGTTATTTATTTTTGTAATTATTTCATTCTTTGTTATAATCAGAAAGTAATCAATACAAAAACCTAATTGAATACGGCAAATGACTAAGTTCGCTAAAATTATTTTGTCAGTGGGGTTACTGGTTTTGTGTCTCCCCAAAGGCATATTGGCTGACGATACCGTTTTCCTTACTTCTACAGTTGAAATACTGGAGACTGCAAATGACAAAACTTTTGCCGACCTGCTATGGATTATGATTGCCGGATTTCTGGTATTCTTTATGCAGGCGGGTTTTGCCCTTATTGAAACAGGTTTCACCCGGGCAAAAAATGTTGCCAATATCATGATGAAAAACATGATGGATTTTGGTATTGGTACGATCGTCTTTTGGGCGGTAGGTTTTGCCCTGATGTATGGTTCGGATATCTGGGGGCTAGTCGGATTTGATAACTTTTTCCTCTCTGAAGCTATCCAACCGGATGGTTCTCTGAATGCCTGGATGTATGGAGAGTGGTTCTTTCAGGCGATGTTTGCTGCAACAGCAGCCACTATTGTCTCGGGTGCAATGGCGGAACGTACCAAATTTACCAGCTATCTTATTTATACCGTTTGCATAACGGCCTTTATCTATCCGGTGGTCGGACATTGGGTCTGGGGCGGCGGCTGGCTCTCAGATCTGGGATTTTATGATTTTGCAGGATCAACGGTAGTACACGGCGTTGGTGCCTGGGCCGGACTTAGTGGTACCTATATTTTAGGGCCCCGCATTGGACGATTTGTCAAAGGGAAGGTAAATGCAATTCCTGGCCACAGTATGGCATTTGGTACTCTTGGCGTATTTATTTTGTGGTTTGGGTGGTTTGGTTTTAATCCCGGTAGTACGCTGGGAGCCGATATTTCCTTTGCCCGTATTGCTGTTACTACGAATCTTGCTGCTGCCGGGGGTGCTATTGCTGCAATGGCGATAGCCTGGATCAAAATTGGGAAACCGGATTTGGGATATACATTGAATGGCGCATTAGCCGGACTGGTATCTATTACTGCAGGATGTGCGGTTGTTTCTCCCACTTCTGCCTTAGTTATCGGATGCATTGGAGGTGGAGTTATGTTTTATGGGACAAAAATCCTTGAGTATGCCCGTATTGATGATCCGGTAGGAGCTATTCCAGTACACGGTTTTGCAGGAGTATGGGGAACACTGGCAGTTGCACTTTTTGCACAAGCACCTTACTCCACATCCTTAATTGGCTTGTTTTTTGGTGGATCCGCTTATCAGCTTCTTATTCAATCAATTGGGGTATTGACAATCTTTGCCTGGACTGCGGGGACGGCTCTTGCCGTTTTTAAAATGATAGATATTTACTCCGGACTTCGGGTTTCGGAAGCAGAAGAACTGCACGGGCTTGACAGAAATGAACACGGTACTTCGGCCTATCCCGACTTTTGGGGTGTTAATGAAGCCAGAGATATGCTTGATCTGGATATCGAACAGGAACTCACGCTACTTAAAGAACAAACCTTAAAAATTGATATAAACAACCAATAGAAGCGCAATCACCTAGTTTGATGATCACTTAGCAGGGGCCGGATACTTGACAGGGTCTGGTCCCTATTCTTTTTCCCGGGCCTTAGCATAAGCTTCTTTAATCGCTTCGAGACGTTTCCAAAGCTTTTTCTCTCTTCCGATATTTCCGGGCTCGTACCAGCCGGATCCCGTCACATCTTCCGGTAAATACTGTTGGGGAGCCCAATGATGATCATGGGAATGCGGATAGATATAATCATCAGAAGCGTTTTCCACTCCCAGGTAACGTGATTGTTTAGAGTTGGCCGTCTTGTCACGCAGATGCGGTGGCACCGTGCCAATACCATTATTTTTAATTTCCCTGCGAACAGAAAAGATAGCTCCCGTACTGTTGCTTTTGGGAGTCAACGAAAGATAAATGCAGGCGTGTGCCAAAAAATAGAGTCCTTCTGGCATTCCGCACTTGGTAAAAGCCTCATGAGCCGAATTAACGACGGTAAGTGCATGAGGATCCGCCATTCCCACATCTTCTGAAGCCAGGATGAGCATCCTTCGAAAAAGAAAGTTCGGATCTTCTCCTCCTTCCAGCATTGCTACCATCCAGTAAAGCGCCGCATCGGGATTGGAACCCCGCATGGATTTGATAAAAGCCGAGGCAAAATGATAGTGCTCATCCCCGGTTCCATCATAACGAACGCTGCGTTTCTGAATGCATTCCTTGGCAATCTCCAGGTCAATATGTATAACGCTGTCTTCATCTGGTTCACTTGACAATACGGCCACCTCCAATGCATTAAGAGCGTTGCGAATATCACCCGCCGCAAAATCTGCCAGGTGATCTTTGGCTGCCTCGGTCACCTCTATATTTTTCTTACCGAGTCCTCTCTGTTCCTCATTCAGGGCCCGGTCAATCATAGTCAGTACGTGATCTTTGGTTAGATCATAAAGCTCAAACAGCTGACAGCGAGAAAGTAATGGACCAACCATGGTATAAAAAGGATTTTCGGTAGTAGCCCCAATAAGTGTGATAATACCCGACTCCAGGTGGGGCAGCAAAGCATCCTGTTGCGCCTTATTCCACCGGTGAATTTCATCCACAAACAGGATGGTCTTCCGGCCATTCATTTGCTGAACCTTCTCTGCCCTTTCCACCACTTTCCGCAGGTCTTTAATTCCATCCAATACGGCATTCAGCTCAACATATTGCGCGTTGATTTCCCGGGAAATAACGTGTGCCAACGTTGTCTTACCTGAGCTGGGGGGACCGTAAAAAATAAGCGATCCGATAACGCCTGACTCTATCATGCGACGCAGCATCTTACCCTCACCCACAATATGTTTTTGACCCACAAATTCTTCCAGCGAACGGGGCCGCATGCGGGTAGCGAGCGGTTCATGTGGATTGACAAAATCATTACCACTGCCAGATGTGTCGGTCATTTCTTCCTCTTCAAAGAGATCCATGAATCAATTTCCAATTCTTCATTTTGAGTTGGCTCAATTTTTTCTCAAAATCCAACTCATAATATGTATGTTTCCATTCAAAAAATATATTGATAACGTACTACTTATCCGAATTTGGTTTTGCTTAATACCTAAGCAACCATTTATACAATGACAACAATAAATAAGAGAAGACAGATTCATGGATCGTAAAAAATTTATCACACTCGGAGCAGGATTAATGGGAGGCTCAGTATCTGGTTTGACAATGGGCAAATCAGGAGCGCCCATAGGCCAGGAGAAAAGATACCAGAATGGAAGAAGTCCCTGGCCTATATGTCTGGATACCGCTACTATCCGTCCCGCATCGCTAAATGAGAAGGTTCGCATCGCTTCTGAAGCAGGCTACGATGCTATTGAGCCTTGGGATAATGAACTGCAAGAGTTTGAAGAAAATGGAGGCAACCTAAAAAAATTGGGGCAGGAAATTAAAGATCGGGGGATGTTCGTACCCAGTGTGATTGGTCTTTGGAATGCGCTGCCTCCCACCCGGGAACAGTGGGAAGAATCATTACAGGATACCCGCCGAAGAATGCGTATGGCCGCTGATATAGGTTCAGAACATATTCAAACGATTCCCAATACAGTGGGCGAAGATTACGATTTGAAATGGGTAGCTGATCGCTACCAAGATATCATTGAGATAGGAATTCAGGAATATGACATCAATCCGGCGATCGTATTCGTCAAATTTTTCCCACTTAAAACACTCGGAGAAGCTGTAGCTGTGGCACTCAATGCCAATCACGCTGAAGCCAAGGTCATTCCCGACACATTCCATATGCATATTAGCAAAGGAGGCTTTGAGGGATTAAAATTGTTAACCGGAGATATGATTGCCATCTTTCAGTTTGCTGACGCTCCGGATAGCCCTTCTGTTGAAAAACTCGAAGACAAGCATCGGGTATTCCCCGGTGATGGCGTATTACCTCTTGTTCAATCGCTAAAAGATTTAAAGTCATCGGGATATACAGGCTGTGTATCTCTTGAACTATATAATCCTGATTATTGGGAGCGGAATCTGCAGTCGGTAGCGGAAACAGGTCTTCAAAAAACTTTGAACGTTATTGAAAAAGCGGGAGTATAAAAAAGATTGGCCGGCCCCGATAGCAAATATATAAAACAATAGCTTAAAATAACTCTCTCTATGCCATCACATTAACTATTTTATCCAAATAAACATAACCTTAATTAATATTAATTATTAATAATTTTTTGTTATTATTTAAGGTTGTAATAAGTAAATAATTATTTATATTCAGTATTTATTAGAATTAAATTAATATATTTATCTAATGGGTGCTGATCATTCTGTTATCTATGATAATCACGGCCGACCTATTACCTATCTTCGTTTATCGGTAACGGATCGATGTAATTTGCGATGCAAATATTGTATGCCGGCCAAAGGCATTAACTTTTTACCCCGGGAAGAGCTCCTATCCTACGAAGAGCTTGAGCGTATCATCAATATTCTAACAGAGCTGGGAATTTCTAAGATTCGCATAACCGGGGGTGAACCCTTTGTACGAAAAGATCTAATTGATTTTATATCCACAATTAGCAAGAATAAAAAGCTTGGAAAGATCGCCCTCACTACAAATGGCACTCTTCTGGCCCCTTATATTTCACGCCTGGAAGAAATAGGGATTACCTCTGTCAATCTAAGTCTTGACACGCTGGATCCTGACCGGTTTAAATCGATTACAAGAAGAGATCAATTCGATCAGGTGATGGAAACCTTCTACCTGCTTAAAAAGAGCTCTATTCCCTTTAAAATCAATACGGTGGTGATGGAGGATGAAAATATTGAAGATATCATTCCCCTCGCCGAACTTACGCGGCAATATGATCTGTCGGTACGGTTCATTGAAGAAATGCCCT